>CACXEO010000023.1 GCA_902766785.1 Oscillospiraceae bacterium
CGGCTCCGGAAAAGAAATCCGGCGTAACCTCGTTGCTCCCCGGTGACTGGAATGTTCGTAAAGGCCCTTCCCTCGGTGCGGATGTTGCCCGCGTTGTAAGCGGACCGCAGAGTGTGACTTATGTTGATATTGTGCCGGAATTAAATCCAGCAAAGTACGGCGCACGAAACTTCTACAAGCTGCGTGACGACACTTACCTTTCGGTAAAGGCGTGTGAATAGGAAAAGCGAAGCCCCGGCGCTTCAAAAGGGGCGTCAGGGTTTTTTTCATGTTCATTTATCAAAAAACGAGAAAAAATTTATTGGTACAATAATTCTATCCACGATTCATCCACGAATAATCGAAAAAACGCTGATTTTTCAGGAAACCTAAAGCAAATACAAAATGACTGTAAACTCCGATAACAAGGGCGTTTACAGCATATTTACAGACCGGAATCTGACACGATAAATCATTAAAAATTGTCCCGATCATCTCCACCAGAAAAACAGGCGGTGATATTAATTACCACCTGTTTTTCTTTTTGCCAGTCTTTTATTATGGAACTGCTCCATAACAACGCAGGAAATAATTTTTAGCAACACTTATAAACTATTTAATACCAAATCAGGGGAGACCGCCGGTTGGCAGTCTCCCCTGATTTTTGTTTATCATCCAATTTTCAAACTGAAATCCACCTGACCGCCAACTAAAAAGCACCTTTTTTCAGTAATCAACAGCCGCTTCCAGCATATTCCAGTTTAGGGCCAAAATTTTTGATAAATTTACATATACAACTACTTTTTGGCTTTTTTCTCATCACCTCCTATCAATAAAGCGACTAAAAATTTGTAAATTTTGCACAAAATTATATTATTCATCATATTTCATCTGGCTTTTATGCAAAATAACAAAATATGATGGGCAATTTCATTGGGATTTTCGACAAAATTCGATCCTGTTTTTTAATTTCTCAATTTATAATTAACTTAAAACAGGAAAAATATGGATATATCACTAAATTTCAATATAAATATTATGCATTAAATTACTTTGTGCAAAATTTTAAACTATACTATGATTTAGGAGAGGGGAGATGATATTATGTCAGATATTTGTTCAACCGTGAGCCGCAATATAAAAAAATATCGAATCCAGCGTCACCAAAGCCAAGAGGAACTAGCCTATAAATCAAAAATCAGCGCCGCACACCTGAGTAAAATTGAGCGGGGCGATCATAATATTACCATAACCACCCTTGCCAGAATTGCCGAAGCGCTTCAGGTTGAGTTGCCTGTTCTCCTAGACGAAACCATGCAAGACCAGTATCTAACTGCAACTACATTTTCATTTATTCAGCGTTATGTTTCTGAAATTGATAAACTGCCTCCAGACCAGCTTCAGTTACTTCAAACTGTATTAGATTCACTGATCAGTTTAACACGCCGCTGAAATAAAAGGGCCTGCTTATAAAGCGGCCTTTTTTCGCGCCATACGGAATGAATCTACCTGTACGGACACATACTAATGGCGAGGTGAGTTTATGAAAAACAAATTTTCCGGCCTGGATTCATTAATCCAGCAGGACCGACAGGCCAAACAATATTTTGAAAGTCTTCCCGACTATGTAAGGGATCAAATCCGTACCCGTTCAGGTAACGTCAACTCTTATGAATCGCTCTGCGATTATGCGGAAAATCTGCTCCGCGGCGACGACTAACCCACAATCAACGGCTCCTGTAAAATTACAGGGGCCGTTTTTGTATAAAACATCTGGGGTTTTACCATCTATCTTTAGCAACAACGTAAGCACCCCATTTTCAGTTCCAACTTGTATGATGGTTCTCAAGTATGTTAAAATGATAAAAATAAACGGCAATTTTGTACCACCAGCTATAAAGCATATAAAAAGCTGTGTATAGAACCTGCCCGCATACCACGAAAAAAGCGAAGACTCGAAAATTGTCTGGTACGCTCTACAGGAGAAGGTTATGGGCTTCAACCTCAAAAAGCACCAACACAGTGACGGCGGAATTACGGGAGCGATCCTATATTAATTCGCTCTACTTAGGCCTATGCTTTTATGCCACCATCTGATCCCATTCTATCCATTTGAATCCTTTGGTGTCAGAAGGGGTTACAACTGGAACAAATGGATTTTCGCCGTGATGGCCGCCGTTTTCTTTAGGATAATCAATAGGCCTACAGCTGAAAAAGCCTCTAAACATTCGGAATCAGAGTCGGCATCGGCTAATGAAGCATCGGAATATTATCGAAAGAAAAAGCCGCTGGAAACAGACCATTTGTTTATGAAAAATCGTTCAAATACAGCCGCATGCCGTATATTTGACTGCTAAACCTGAGGAGAACGCTATGAACTACACAATTAATATTTTAAAAAGATGCCCCCTGTTTTCCGGTACAACTGAGGCAGAAACACGCATGATGTTAAATTGCCTTAAACCCGCAGAACGGGAATACCGTAAAAATTCCCTGCTGTTCCAAGCCGGAGAAACTATCCGTGAAATTTTTATTCTTCTTACAGGAAATGTACGGATTATAAAAGAAGATTATGACGGCAACACCGTCATCCTGGCGAACCTACAGCCGGGCGACCTGTTCGGCGAAGCATTTGCCTGCGGCGGCAACCCGCTCACCGTAACGGCCGAGGCCGGTATGGACTGCCGGGTGCTGCAGGTCGACTGCCAACGGTTTCTTACAACCTGTACATCCGCCTGTGCCTGCCATGCAAGGCTCGTTTCAAACCTGGTTTCCTCCTTCGCACAAAAAAACATCTTCCTCACCGGGAGAATTGAGCACCTGTCAAAGCGTACGCTGCGGGAAAAAGTGCTTTCTTATCTTTCAGAACAGGCCCACCTGTGTGGGACACGCTCGTTTGTCATCCCTTTAGACCGGCAGGGGCTGGCAGATTACCTGGCTGCCGACCGCAGCGCGCTTTCCGCTGTCCTTTCCAAATTGCGGGACGAGGGGATTTTGGATTTTCGCAAAAATGATTTTACTCTGCACTGAAAAAAGAAACGTTCTCCTCTACAATCTACTCAGATAAGCCGTACATCAAAAAGCGCCGGGCAACAATGCTTTTGTTGCCCGGCGCTTTTGAACATATAAGTTAAAATATACTTTTAAAATATTTGACCGAATCTTCAGCGACAGCCTCATAATCGTACTGATAAGCGTCGAAAGCTGCCATCCCGTCAAATCCAGCCTCCCGAAGTTTTGCCACATAGCTAGGCAGGTCCATATCGCCTTCATAAGGTACTAAGTGGTTATGTATACCAGTCTCCATATTTTCTAGATGGGCGTGGATAATCAACCCTTTGCAGCTTTCAATAGCCGCCATCGGGTCCGGATCCTGCAGGAAGATGTGCCCAACGTCGGCGTTTACCTTGAGAACGGGAGAACCGATCTCCTCAAACGCCTTGAGCATCAGTTCGGTCGTATCCAGGACAAAACCGGGTTCAAACTCCATCGCAAGCTCAATCCCGAGCTCTTCGGCGTAATTACAAAGCTCTTTTGTCTTTTCAATCTGACGGGCCCACTGCGTTTCGAAAGGTTCTTCTTCATTTTTCTTGGCGCCGTTGATAATCACAAGAGGAGCTCCCATTTCTTTTGCCACCCGGACAGCGTCATGCACCGCTTTGAATTTTTCCTCGTTCTCCGTGTAATCCATATGGGCGCTGACCGAATAAGCTTTCACTCCGTACTGGTCAATAGCGCGTTTCATCTCTTCCGCAAAACCGGGGGCGAAAAATTCGGGGCGGGGATTGAACTTTTTGTCGGAAATTCCAAACTCGATTCCATCAAACCCCTTTGCCATCAACCGCTTGACGCCTTCGGCATAAGGGAGAGGATCCAGCATTTGGACACGTCCCAGAATATACATTTTACATTTCTCCTTTGTCGTTATATTGTATATTTTGCAATAATTTATACCATATGTTATTTCAGAACTTTGTAGATCAGCAATTCAAACGAAGCTGTAACGGAAAGGCTGTCAAGCTTCATCAGCCGTCCCTGATCCTCTTTGGAAGTCTTATAATAATAAGGAGTCATTTCAAACAGGTGGAGAATATCTTCCCTGTTCATGAGGTCCAAAACAGTTTCTACCTTCCTGACTTCTAAAAATTCAAACCCGCCAAGCGGATAGTCCTTGACCTCATTTTTATACGGCGTTTCATAAACCGCCTGTTTGAGTTCCCAGAGATGCTCCGCTCCAGGAATTGCCATTAAAAAAATACCGCCTGGCTTTAAAATTCGCTGTATTTCCTCACCGCAGTAAGGCGCAAACAGATTGAGCGCCATGTCGCAGAAATTCTCTGCAACCGGCAGGCGAAAGGTGCTGGCAACTGCAAAAGATACATTTTTACATCGCTTTGCCGCCAAATCAACGGCAAATTTTGAAATGTCAATTCCTAAAATTTCCGGCTTTGCGCCTGCCTTCAAAAGGACCTCAGCAAGCCGGGCTGTATAATACCCCTCCCCACAGCCAGCGTCCAAAATAGCTGGCGCAGGATTCTCACACAGAAAATCCACACACACTTTATTTACAGCACTTGATAGGAATTCATAATATCCTTTGTTCAGAAAATCCCGTCTGGCCGCGGCCATCAGCTTGTTATCTCCCGGAAACTTCGTTTTCTTTTGAGAAACATCCAAGAGGTTTACGTAACCGCTTTTGGCGCAGTCATAAGTATGACGGTTTTCACAGCGATAGCTGCCGCCGGCGGAAAGAAGCGGGCTGCCGCAAAGCGGACAGATGAGTGGAAACATGGGGATTCTTCTCCTTACCGTTTTTCATTTCGCTTTTTTAAAGCGGGTTTGCGTTTTGACTGAGCTCTCCCCTTTTTGGCAGGGAGAGGCTTTTTTCTAACCGAGAACCCGAAGCTGCCCAACTTCCGGCCAAGCTCAAAATACTCCCCATGTGCGTAAGCGGCAAGGCCGCAGCGGTCCAGATGAAGCTTCCCGGCTTCGTCGAGATACACAGGGTTTACCAGCACCGAAACGATATCCGCCAAGAACATATCGTGAGAGCCCATTGGGATAACGTCAGTCACCCGGCACTCCATACTGAGCGGGCTTTCGGCAATCATTGGGCAGCCGGTAGCAGGGCCAGGTTCCGCCGTGAGCTTCATCTCTGCGAATTTATCCACATTTTTCCCCGAGCGGACACCGCAGAAATCAGCTGCCCTGACAAGCGGGGAATTGGTGAGGTTTACAACAAACACCCCAGACTCCCGAATAAGCGGGGTGGAGTACCGCTCCGGCCGAAGGGAAATATAGGTTTTCGGCGGAATAGTGTTGGTGATCCCTGTCCAGCCAACTGTGATAATATTGGGGCGTTCCAAAGGCCCGCAACTCACCATAACCGGGGGAACCGGCGCCAAAAGGGCACCGCCTTTCCATACGACCTTTTCCAAAGCAAACCTTCTTTCTATTGCGGCTTAGATGCCTTCTGGCTTTTTTCAAGCTGCCTGCGCTGCGCCTTGAGTTGTTCTTCTATGTCATTCCCGCTCAAGACCAGCGTATCGCCAGGGAGGATAACAGTAGAACCGCGTGGAACGATTACTTCTCTCCCCCGCCGGATCATCACCACGAGAATCTCCTCGGGAATATTGGCGTCCATCAGCGATAAATTCGCCCAGCGGCTTTTCTCATGCACCTTGTATTCCAACAGCTTGGTCCCTAATTCTTCCTGGTAGTCGTTGAAAGTCTTGAGAACCGAGGTAGTTTCATCCACCAGCCCGAGCTTCCGGGCAAAAAGAGGAATCAGCGTGCCCTGCACGGCGACTGAGAAGAGCGCTACAAAAAAGACGATATGGAAAATATCGTTCATAATCGGAATTTGGCTACTGGCGGCCCGGCTCACAGCAAAGATAGCAAAAACAATAGACGCCGCTCCGCGCAGGCCAACCCAGGAGACGAACAACTGACTTTTAAAAGGAATTTTAAACCAGCTCAGGATGCTGAATGTTGCAGCAGGCCGGGCAATCAAAATCATAAAGGCTGAAACCAGGATACCAAACAGTGTGATCGAAGGCAGCTTGGACGGAAAAGCAAGCAGCCCTAGTGTGAAAAAGAGCATAATCTGCATCAGCCAAGAAATACCGTCAAAAAAGTGTACCAAGCTGCGTTTATGAAAAATTCTGCTGTTACCCAGAACAATACCTGAAATATAAACGCTCAGATAGCCGTTCCCGCCCATAAACTCACTGAGCGCATAGGATAAAATAGCAATTCCAACAACAAAAATCGGATAAAGGCCGACAATTTCAAATTCAAACCGCCGCAGGATGGCGACAGCAATAATTGCAAGGAGAAACCCTACCAAGAGGCCGAAGCCGACCTGTGAAACCAGCATAATGGCAATTGAACCAAAATCATTTCCCTGTGAAGACATCAGCGTCAAAACAACCAGAGTCAGCATATAGGCAATTGGGTCGTTGCTTCCGCTTTCAATTTCAAGGAGAGAAGCTAGGCCGCCCTTCAGGTTGAGCTTACGCGAACGCAGAATGGAAAAGACCGAGGCCGCATCAGTTGAACCAACAATTGAGCCAATCAGCAGCCCTTCCAAAAGGGTGGTCTTAAGGACAAAAAAGCAAAACAGGCCGGTAAGACCGGCAGTAATCACAACACCAAGAGTTGACATTAAAATAGAGGGAACCGCTACCGGGCGGGCTATCTTCCAATTTGTACCAAAACCACCGTAAAACATAATAAAAACCAGCCCAACCGAGCAGATTTCTTTTGCAACGGTATAGTTGTCAAAATAAATCCCCACCAGTCCGTCCGAACCGCAGAGCATTCCCAGCGCGAGAAAAATCAGAAGGGTCGGAACGCCGAAACGGTAGAGGAACTTACTGGATGCGACACAGACAAGCAGTACAACTGCCCCTCCAATCATAAGCTGAATCAACGACATGACAGTCCCCCTCTATAAATTTTCAATAATCACGACCTTATTTATCAATATGATAATATAATTGAAAAACAAATCGGCCATAAAATTAGTTCAGCGGTACCGGAACAGTTTTACTGAACAGAATGCCTTGCTCAGGACCGAACTATAGTGTTAGTATCATAACATATTTTCAAGCAGTTTGCGATATTTTTTGAAAGCAGAAGGAAGAGGGTAGCGCGACTCCAGATCGTTTTTCGTACACCAGATAAGCTTCGGGTTGTCAAACGGACGTTCAAGACGGACGGCATATCCCTCCATCCTCCATTCCACATGGGTAAAGATATGCTTTGCACTTCCGGCGGGTTCTACTGCTGCTGAAATACCCAGCTTTTCAAAATAGCCTTTTATTTTATCCGGCGCCGTTTTCCCCGGACAGTTAGGCAATTCCCACAGTCCGGCAAGCAGGCCTTGTTCCCCTCGTTGGGAAAGAGCCGCTTTCCCATCTGCAACGAGAAGAAAAACGGAAAGCACTTCAATCCTTCGTTCCTTTTTAGGCGCTTTGACCGGAAATTCCTCCGCTGTTTTATTGAGAAATCCTTTACAAACCTTCACCAGTGGGCAGGCGAGACAGCGGGGCGCGCCGTTCGGCTGGCAGACAAGCGCCCCCAGCTCCATCAGAGACTGGTTAAAGTCGCCTACGCCCTGTTGGGGCAGGATTGAAGCGATCGCCTGTTCCCACTCTTTTTTCACCGCAGGTTCACTGATGTTGGCCCTGCATTCTGCCACCCGGGAAACAACTCGCAGAACGTTTCCGTCCACCGCAGGATAAGGAAGTTCAAAGGCAATTGACGCGATTGCCCCGGCCGTGTAGCTTCCAACACCAGGAAGAGAAAGCAGCGCCCGATAATCTGCCGGAAGCTCCCCGCCGTATTCCCGGCAAAGGATTTCCGCAGCCTTTTTTAGATTGCGTGCCCGGCTGTAATAACCTAAACCTTCCCAGAGTTTCATCAGTTCTTCGTCTGGGGTTGCTGCAAGGTCGGCAATGGTGGGAAGCGCCTTGATAAACCGCAGAAAATACCCGGTGGCAGCCTCTACGCGGGTTTGCTGGAGCATGATTTCCGAAATCCAGGTGTAGTAAGGACTTGGAGTTTCCCGCCAGGGCATGGAACGTGCATTTTGCCGATACCACGGCAGAAGAAGGCCGGGCAATGCGGCGAGAGTTTTAAGGGCGTCTGAGGTAAGGTCAAGCTTCAAAACAACGATCCTTTCCGGTAAAGGGTAAATAGCATAAAAATATAATCGTATTTATTGTATCATAACGGCAAAAAGATGGAAAGATTATTTTGCGGCAAAACCCAATTGACAGGAAGCGGGAAATCCACTATATTATTATGTAACAGCCGCATGCTGTAATAACGATTAAAGGAGAACAAAGAAATGCCCGACCCTGACGGCGGCAGTATATGGTTTTATATCATACTGCTTATCGTACTCATCCTCGTAAACGCTTTTTTTGCCATGAGCGAAATTGCGATAATTTCCCTCAACGACGCCAAACTGCGCAGGATGGCGCAAAGCGGAAATAAAAAAGCAAAAATCCTGACCAATATGGTAGGCCAGCCCTCCAAATTCCTGGCGACCATACAGGTGGGCGTCACCCTGTCCGGCCTGCTCGCTTCCGCTGTTGCAGCCGATACCTTCG
Source organism: Oscillospiraceae bacterium (assembly GCA_902766785.1). GTDB lineage: Bacteria > Bacillota > Clostridia > Oscillospirales > Ruminococcaceae > Metaruminococcus_A. Next base: position 8,601 of record CACXEO010000023.1, read on the forward strand.
CAGAGTACATCGTGCTCGCATTTAACGGCACAAACATCAACCCCGGCCTGATCCGTGGAATTTCCCTTGTGGTCATCACCATCATCCTCTCGTTTTTCACCTTGGTCTTCGGTGAACTCGTTCCCAAACGCCTTGCGATGAACAGCAGCGAGAAAATTTCGTTCGCCATCGCTCGGCCGCTTCAAATTATTTACACGTTTGAAAAACCCTTCGTCGCGTTCTTGTCCTGGTCGACTAACCTGGTCCTCAAGCTATTCGGCGTAAGTGCGGAGCAGGAATCCGAAGAAGTGACCGAAGAAGAAATCAGGATGATGATTGACGTAGGCAACGAAAACGGTTCGATTGAACAGGCAGACCGTGAGATGATCAACAACATCTTCGAGTTTGACGACCGCACGGCTGAGGAAATTATGACCCACCGCACCGAGATGACCGCCCTTCCCCTGACTGCAAGCCTTGAGGAGTGCATTCACACAGCGGTGGAAACCGGCTACTCCCGCGTTCCGGTTTACGACGAAGATTTGGACGATATTGTAGGTATTTTGTATATTAAGGACCTGCTCGACCTGGTGCTTTCTTCACCGCCGTTCGAATTCAAGGTGGAAAACTATATGCGCCAACCCCTTTATGTGCCCGAAACCAACCGCTGCAAAGTGCTGTTCAAGGAACTCCAGGAGAAAAAGGTTCAAATGGCAATTGTGGTAGATGAATACGGAGGAACGGCCGGCCTTGTGACAATGGAAGACCTGCTCGAATCAATTGTGGGCAACATCCAGGATGAATATGACGATGAAGAGGAAGAGGTCTCTCAGCTCTCTGAAAATGTTTATTTAATAGACGGCCTGACCCAGCTCGAAGACGTTGAAAAGCTTTTCGGCATCCATTTCGACGACAACGGCGATTATGACACTATCGGCGGGTATATCATTGATGAACTCGGTTATATCCCCACCGCGGATGAACATCCAGCTGTAACGGTCGGTAACGTGTCCTTCACCGTTCTGGATGTGGTGGAACGCCGCATTGACAAGATTCGGGTGGAACGAACAGCGCCCGAAAAGGCAAAAACAGCAGACAGTGAAAATATAGAATAGCAACAGCCCCCGGAATAAATCTCCGGGGGCTGTTTATTGTTGTAAATTTTACAGTTTAAAAATCCTTTTTACAAATTCCTTGGTGGCCTAAGCCACATGGCAACAGGCAATCAATGGATACTGGCTGCTAATACCAATCATTTATAAAAAACCAGCTGTTTTCTATTTTTTGTTTAGAAACTTCCTTTTTATATAAAATAAAACCTTAGAGATGTTATATAAATGATTTTTTCGCCTTAATTTATTCACTCACCGTCGCTTTTTGACATAACATGGTACTAAGGCGAATGCCTCAAAAATGAAAAGGGAGGAAACCTTTTTGGAACGCTTTATTCCAATGCCTTTCTCTAACCCGGATGATAACAATTTTATCCAGATGGCCGGAGATAATGATAACAATAATACACAGGCAAACTGCATTGACAACATGCCGCTCGCCATGGCTTATGTGCCGATGCAGAAATGGAAAACCACCTATGAGCCCGACGCTGGGCTTAACAACGGCACGATTTTCCCGGAACTGAACCTGCCGTGGTTGGGAAGAGGTGAATAAATATGATGATGGATAATACTATGGAACGCGAGAACTGCCTGCGGCGTTTGTCGGAGGTGAGCTTTGCCGTTCACGAGGCCGTGCTTTTTCTGGACACTCATCCAACGGATCGAATGGCTCTTGACTATTACAAACGTTATAAAATGCTTCGGAAAAAGATTTTAGAAGAGTATACCGAACGGTTTGGCCCTATGACGGCCGACGACGTGCGGGCAACTAATGAATGGACCTGGGCAACAACCCCATGGCCTTGGGAAATGGAGGATTAGGAGTTATGTGGAATTATGAAAGACGTCTTCAATTTCCGGTAAAAATTTCTAAACCGAACGCCGCAGCAGCCAAAGTAATTATCACCCAGTTCGGAGGTCCGGACGGAGAGCTCGCCGCTTCTATGCGTTATCTTTCACAGCGCTACGCTATGCCTTATAAGGATGTTGCCGGCGTATTAACAGACATTGGGACAGAAGAACTAGCCCATATGGAAATGGTAAGCGCAATTGTAAGACAGCTTACCAAAAACCTTTCAATCAAAGAAATCAAGGATTCCGGTTTTGACACTTACTTCGTAGACCATACCGGCGGAATTTGGCCGCAGGCTGCTTCCGGGCAGGCCTTTACTGCGAACTACTTCCAGTCCAAGGGCGACCCGATCACCGACTTAAGTGAGGATATGGCAGCCGAGCAGAAAGCCAGAACAACCTATGATAACATCCTACGGCTGGTAGACGACCCGGATGTCATCAAGCCAATCCGCTTTTTACGCGAGCGGGAGATTGTACACTACCAGCGCTTCGGCGAGGCCCTGCGCAACGTACAGGATCAGCTCAATTCCAAAAACTTCTACGCGTTCAACCCCGCTTTCGACAGAAAACAGCCGAGATAACTCCCGCCGGGGGAGGGGATTTTCAGTAAGCGAGAGGAGCCCCATATAGGATACCCCACTTCGAAAAAACTGAAAAATCAAAAACCATCCGTTTCAATAAGCGGGTGGTTTTTCTATATAGTTTTATTGATAGGCGGTAAAACCAAGGGTTTTAAGTTTAAAGTTTGTATTGGGATAGAGAAGTTTATCCTGAATCGTCAGCATCATATCATCTATTTTACTCCTGAACCTTTCAACAAACTCAGCCTCGGCACACCACGGTTCCATCGAGAATTCATAAGAATCCAACTCCAGCGGATACGAGGAGGAAACTGCCGCTTTTTTCAGTTCAACATCGCCTTTCATACCCTGGCTGTAATACGACAGACTGCACATACCCTGCTCCTGAACCACGGCGGAAAGAATGTCGTTCTTCCCGTAATAGTAGAAAACAAGCGTGTTCGAGGATTCATAATAAGTAATCAAATATCGATTGCTTCCGTTTTCATATACAAGGCTATATTCCCCATACAAGATCATTAAAAGGTGCCCCGGTACTCATCCACGCACAATAAGGTTTGACGGATCGGGCAGGCTGAGGCCGGGATATATTCCACCTTAATAAGAGGCATCGCCCCGCCATTCAACAAACGGCTAGGAGAAACTGACCTCTTAAAATTCCAGTGGAGATTGCATCCCCGCTGAAAGGCTGTGACGGAATCCGCCGCCTAGAGACGTGGGGACATCAAACCGTAGTTATATTGCCGCTCCAAAAAGCAGGCCACGCCGTCTTCAATATTGGAACCTATAACGCCATCTGCCGCCGCTCTGAGCTCTTCCGCCGCATTTTCCACAGCGTAATTTCTATCACAGGCTTTAAAAAGCGGCAGGTCGTTCAAATTGTCCCCAAAGCCTACTGCTTCGTCCGGTTTCAGGTAATCCCGCAGCCATTTAACCGCGTGGTATTTTGAAGCCCTGGCGCTGAAAATTTCCAAACACCAGGTGCCCGGATAATAGACCTCTCGATAATACGCAAAGCCAACATCCGGCACCTGTTTCAGAGCCTCAGCCAGCGGATCCAGCACCTCTTTCGCTTCCAGCAGGCAGAAATAAAAGGTATCCTTTACACACAGCGAATCAAAATCTTCTACCTTTGTGAAAGGCTTGTTATACCGTTCACGCCGTTTTTCCATAAAATCTTGTTTTGGGAAAGAATCCAGCGTCTCGTAGTAAGTCATTAAATGGTCATCCGTCAGTTTGTAAAGAAAGCCACCGGCTCTATACTTTTTCAGCAGACGCTTGATAGCCACAACGCTTTCCTCTGTGAGGTACTCTTTAAGGAGATAGCGTTTCTCCTCAACATCATAAATCAGCACGCCGTTCATCATGATGACGGGAAGTTTCAGCGGCACATCCTCCATGATTTTCAGCGCCGATTCCGGCGTGCGGCCGGAAGCAAACGTAAAGGCCACCCCTTTCCCGATCAGGCGGGTAAGCGTCTGTTCAGTGTATGCTGAAAGCCGCGCGTCTGCATCTAACAGAGTTCCGTCCAAGTCCGAAATATACAGTGTTTTCATTTTGACGCACCGAAGAAGACCATTGCAGCGCCCGGCTTCTCAAAGGTGATTTCAATTAAGGAGGTCCCATTTGCAAGCGGGGTCACTGTTACCGGGACAGACGCCCAGAACACCCGGTCCGTTTTTTTCCGGGTGATGTACCGGAAGGTATCTTTCACGGTAGAAAAGGCGCAAATTACACCCTTTCCCGTTTTGGAGGAAAGCTTTTCATAGCATTCAAAACCCGAACCGGTCATCCCGCTCTTAATCGCCGCCTCAGCGGTAATATCTTCCCGGACTTCCTTATATTTTGAAAGCACTTCGTCAAAGCGCCCCTTGCCCTCTTCTGAAATAGCGGGCAGGTCGCCCCATATCCCGTTCTGGCCTAAAACCAATGACGCAAGGTTTAAATCCTGCGAATTTTGCGGGTCATCCGGCAGGTAGTGGGTGAGGAAAAGAACCGACGGAATCCATTTGTCAAAGGTCAGCGGCGTGCGGCAGATCCAGGTTCGGGGCGCGCCGGGCGCGACAAAAATATTGGTCCAGTCGTCCTCACAGGGGAGGTTGTAATTCGCGAAATAGGGGCCGTTATTGATAAGGAAATATTTCCCCGCCGTCAGAAACCCGAGGCCTACACTCCTGCGCCCCTCGGTGATGTCGAAGTCGACAATGACCTCCGGGCAGGCGGCGCAGACTTTATCCACAATTTTAGACATATAGACTCCCACTTGGAACGCGTACGAATCCGCCCGTTCTTCCGGGGTATTCCCTTCGTTCCCGTGGAAGTGGCCGGGGGAATTGCAACCGTACTGCTCAATGGCGTCCCACTTGAAATAGCTCACACCCAGTTCTTTGGCAAGGGAGATCAAGGTGTCTGCCAACGTCTCCCAGTACGGGCTGACAATACACATCCCGTAGCTTTCCTCCGTCTCCCAGATCGGCTTCGGTTCAGGGGCTTCTCCGTTCCACTCAATCCGGCAGCCGGGGTTTTTCCGGTATGCTTCACTCGTTACAGCGGCAAGTGTGGGCCCAATCCAAAGGCCAAGCTTCATTCCATAAGAGTCGAGCTTTGCCTTGACCGCCTTCATCCCGTCGGCAAAGCGCTCGCGGTTAACAATCCAGTCGCCGGTTTTCTCATACCAGCCGGTGTCGACCACAAAGACTTCTATCCCCATTTTATGGGCGGCGTCAATCTCTTCAAGCATTCGCTTTTCGTCCATATCGGCAAGATAAGCCTTGCGGTTCCACCACTTGTTCCGTTCCTGATAGTTCCAGGTGTTATAGAAGATATACGGCTTCCGGCTTTCCAGATTAAGGGTGGCGTATTTGAGCTGGAACTCGCGGAACGCGGCGGCAAGTTCATCGGTTCCGCCTTTAACCGCGCCGAAATCGAACCAAACTGTTTCAAATGGATTTTCTCCGAGCACGGTTCCCGCCGTATAGTTTCCTTTTTTCGCTGAGAGGATCGCTTTTCTTTCCGGAGTAAAGCAGTAATGGATAAATGCGTCCGGGTACTGGGAGCCATGCTCGTAGGCGAGCAGGAAGCTCTCTGCGCCGTCAGTGCCTGCAAGCAGAGGGCCCATTACATCAAAGCCGTTTTCAAAAAAGCTTTCCTCCACCGGAACCTCGTTCATACAGAAACTATGGGTCAGCTCATTGAACTCAGAAAAGCGGACCTCGGTGAGAGACGCGCATTTCGGAACCGAAAAGGCACAGTAATCAAGAGCCTCACCCGATACTTTTGTCAGCTTATGACTGCCATTTCCGCACAACAGGTACTTAAATTTAAAGATAGGTGACCCCCCTGCCACACGGGCAATCAAAGTAAGGGCCATATCCGGCAAAGCGGCATAAGTTGCATGGAACCGGTATTCTGTTACACCCGCGTTGAGCTTTGTTTCCGACACAAGCTCAACACCGGAAAATACGGGCTGCAAAAGTTCTCCATCCACCTCAAAGACGGGTCCTTCCAGCACCCGGGAGGCAAATCCGTTTCCGCAGTAAGTGATGAAGCCCTCTGTTCCACCGATCTCTAGCTGATAGAATGGTGTTTTAATGGTCTGCATGGTATAACTCTCCTTTGCTGATTTATAATACAACATGATATCTGTACGACTGTTAAATCCATAACGCACGGATGAAAAAGGGTTCATAAAACCGCCCCTTTCCCCGGCGGTAGAATTCATATGCACTCTTAGTAATTGGTAATCCCTTCCCTCCCCAATTGCGGAAAGCGCCTACCTGAGACAATAGCCAACTCCCCTCATTTTCGTTATAGATTTGGGATCTGCCAGTCGATCGGTTCCTCCCCACAGGCGGATAAGAGTTCATTTGCTTTTTTAAAATGCCCACAGCCGAAAAAGCCGCGGGAGGCCGAAAGCGGGCTTGGATGAGGCGACGTCAGGATATAGTGATTCGAATTCGTGATGAGCGCAGTCTTACTCCGCGCGTTTGCCCCCCAAAGAAGAAAGATGACCGGCTTCTCACGCTCATTGAGTGTTTCTATCACCCGGTCGGTAAAGGTTTCCCAGCCGCAGCCCCGGTGCGAGTTTGCCATCCCAGCCCGGACGGTAAGAACTGTATTGAGCAGCAAAACTCCCTGTTTCGCCCACGGGAGAAGGCAGCCGTTATTGGGAATAAAGCAACCAAGTTCGCTGCGGAGCTCTTCAAAAATATTCTGCAGGGAGGGCGGCGGCTCCACTCCGGGCTGAACCGAAAAGGAAAGGCCGTGGGCCTGCCCCGGCCCATGGTAGGGGTCCTGCCCCAGAATGACTACTTTCACTTCACCGTATGGGGTTGCCTGCATAGCCTTGAAAATGCTGTACATATCGGGATAAATCCGGCGGGAGGCATATTCCTTTTTTAAAAAGGCGCGGAGCTGTTTGTAATAGGGCTTTTCAAATTCCCCCGAAAGCACCTCATCCCAGTCGTTCCCGAACTGAACCATTTTCTTTTCCTCCCTATCTGTCCTTTTTCTACAAATTGTACCATCCGCTGACTGAGGATGCAAGACAAACAACAAAGAAAAACATCGCTTTTTCAGGAAACAGCACATAAAGGCAAAAAATTACTTTTCCGTTCCCGGACATATTTCGCCGTTTTTTAAACCGCTTTCCCCCAATCCACACAAATTCACGGAACGATTTTGACAATTTCCCCCTTTTTCTTCTTGCGGAAAAGAATAGGATCATGTATCCTTATTTTATATCAAAACTAATGCAGGAAAGGAAGGAAGTTTCATGAAACTCGGCATTTCCTATTTTCCAGAACATTCAACGCCAGACGAATGGGCGGCTTTTTTTGAGAGTCTCGGCTGCACGGCGGCCGTCTGCCCAATTAAAGGGGACTCAGATGACGAAACGATAGCCGCATACCGAAAAGCCGCTGAACAGCACGGCATCACCATTGCCGAGGTGGGTGTTTGGAACAGCCCGATTGCCGACGACCCACAGGTGCGCGAGCAGGCGCTGGTCTATGCCAAAAGCCAGCTCCGGCTCGCCGACAAAATCGGGGCGAACTGCTGCGTCAACGTTTCCGGTTCAACAGGCTCAAAGTGGTTTTCCGGCTGTAAAAAAGACCGTACCCCTGAAGGATACCGCAGGATCGTTGAATCGATTCAGGAAATTATAGACGACGTAAACCCACAGTATACCTATTACACCATTGAATGTATGCCAATTGTTCCACCTACTTCCCCAGGCGAATACCTACAGCTTTTACGCGACGTCAACCGTTCGCGCTTCGCCGTTCATCTCGACCCGTTCAACATGCTCTTTAAACCCGACCGCTACTTCTGGAACGCCGAATTTTTCCATGAATGTTTTGAAATGCTCGGCTCTCAAATCAAAAGCATCCACGCCAAAGATGTAGTATTAACCGACGAACTGACCTACTGCATCCGAGAGGCAAAAATTGGCGAAGGCGGCGTGGACTACGATGCCTTTCTAAGCGAGATCGCAAAACTCGCGCCGGAAACAACGGTCATTATTGAACACCGGGACTCTCTTGAAGAATATAAAGAGGAACTCGCTTACGTCCGCTCAAAAGCGGAGGCATTGGGAATTCCCCTGCTATAGGGGCTGAAGGGATGAACAGGCAACTTGGAACTTTTGGATTTATACAATGAAAACCGCAGGCCCCTCGGCAGGACAATCGAGCGGGGCAAGCGGCTCAAAACCGGGGAGTATCATCTGGTCGCCGCAGTCTGGACAGCGGACAGGGACGGTAAGCTGCTCCTCACCAGGCGAGCGCCGGAAAAGGAATTTTTCCCAAACGAATGGGAAAACTCGGGCGGTGCGGTCCTCGCCGGGGAAACAAGCCTGGAGGGGGCTGTCCGGGAGCTGTACGAGGAAACGGGCATCCACGTTTCAGCAAAAGACCTGGTTCTTCTGGGAAGCTGCCGGGAGGAACACCTTCTTGTTGACACCTACCTTGCCCTAATAGGAGAACCGGAGCCGCCCGTCATCCTGCAGCCGGGCGAGACCGCCGGTTTTCGCTGGGTCACGCTTGCGGAATTCGACCGGATGGCCGCAGCGGGTGAAATTATAGAACCGGCTGTACGGCAGACGGCGCCGATTCGAAAAAAGATGGAACAATATATTACCGGCAGGATGATTTCCGCGCGCTAAAATGAAAAACCACCGAAGGAGCTTTCCCTCGGCGGGATTTTTATAGCTGCCGCTTTTCAATTTAAATTTATACTTTTTTGGTGAATTTTTCTTCTAACCGCTTGAAATCTTTCCCTGTATGTGCTATGATTAAAATAACAAACGGGCGGAATGGCTTTTCCGTTTCGCCGGTTTTCTAAAACTGCAGGAACCTGACAGCCGGGATTTGTTCCGGGCGGAAAGCGGACGGCAAGCAAAAAAGGTGTTTTTGCGCCTGATTACCTGTGCGATCCAACCGCCTGCGGAGTACCGTGGGCGGTTTTTTGCGGTTCCGTTACAAGGAGGAGAGATCAATGGAAAAAAGGCTTGGTGTTGTCGCCATCATCCTGGAAGATAAGGAATTTGCCGACCAGGTCAACGACATTTTGCACGCGTATAGCCAAATCATCGTTGGAAGGATGGGCTTGCCTTATAAGGAGCGGAGCGTGGCGGTCATCTCTTTGATCGTAGACGCTACCGGCGACGAGGTAAGCGCCCTGACCGGGAAGCTCGGCCGAATTGACGGTGTGACCGTAAAATCGGCGTTGGCAAAGGGGTGAGGCTGTGAATTTGATCAACTTGATCCGCCGGATGGAAACCGGCTGTGAGCCTTTCCCCGAAGAACTGGCGGCGCTTCTTTCAGATGCCGCCCCGGCTGTGCACACCACCCTTTTTGAAGCGGCCGACCGGGTGCGGGAAAAAAACTGCGGAAAAGCAGTGCACGTCCGGGCGATCATTGAGTTTTCCAACGTCTGCCGGTGCGAATGCGTCTACTGCGGGCTCCATGCAAAAAATGCAAACGTCGTCCGGTATCAAATGACGGAGGAAGAAATCCTCGAAGCGGCATGGGACGCTGTGGAGGCAGGGTATCAGACGGTGATCCTGCAAAGCGGCGAGGATTTGAGCTACAGCCGCGAAACGGTGGGAAGGCTTGTCGCCTCCATCAAGCGGATGGGAAACGTTGCCGTCACCCTGAGCCTTGGGGAACGACCGTTTGAAGATTATGCCTATTGGCGGGAATACGGCGCGGACCGTTACCTGATTAAGCACGAAATTTCAGACGAGACGATCTACAACCGTTACCACCCCCACAGCAGTTTTGCAGCCCGCCTTGCCTGCCAGCGGGAGCTGTCCCGGCTGGGCTACGAACTGGGCGGCGGGTTTATGACCGGGCTCCCCGGCCAAACGCCGCTGATTCTTGCAAACGATCTGCTGCTTTTAAAAAAAATGGGGGTGGCGATGGCGGGAATCGGCCCGTACATCTGCCACAATGAAACCGCCCTGCGGGGAAACCCGGACGGCGACGTGAACCTGACGCTCCGGGTGGTTGCCGCCGCCCGGCTGCTGCTCCCCCGGGCAAACCTGCCCTCCACCACGGCGGTCAACGTCAAGGGCGGGCTGACAAATGCCCTCAACTGCGGAGCGAACGTCATCATGCAAAAGGCGACCCCTTACAAATACCGCAACCTATACGATATCTACCCCGGGCGGGACAGCAAAGATATCCCGCTCAAGGAGCAATATGAGGCCCTGCGCGCCCAGCTTTCGGCGCTGGGGAGAACAATTTACGAAAATGGAGATGCATAGATTATGTCAGCAATCAAATACGATCCGAAATCCTCTGTCGCGGAGGAATTTATCAACGACCAGGAAATTCTGGACACCATTGAATATGCCAAAGCAAACAAATCAAACCGGGAACTGATCTTTTCCCTCATCGAGCGGGCAAAGGACTGCAAGGGCCTGACCCACCGGGAGGCGGCCGTCCTGCTCGAGTGTGATATCCCTGAAGCAAATGAAGCAATGAAAGAGGTCGCTATGGCAATCAAACAGCGCCTTTACGGCAACCGGATTGTCATGTTCGCCCCCCTTTATCTCTCCAACTACTGCGTCAATGGCTGTACCTACTGCCCATATCACTACAAAAACAAGCACATCCCCCGCAAAAAGCTGACCCAGGAGGAGATTAAGCGAGAGGTCATCGCCTTGCAGGATATGGGGCACAAGCGGCTCGCCATCGAGTCGGGCGAGGACCCGGTCAACAACCCGATTGAGTATATCCTCGAGAGCATCAAGACCATCTACAGCATCAAGCACAAAAACGGGGCGATCCGCCGGGTCAACGTCAACATTGCGGCAACGACGGTAGAAAACTACCGGAAGCTGAAGGAAGCCGGTATCGGCACCTATATCCTCTTCCAGGAAACCTATAACAAAAAAAATTACGAGCTTCTCCACCCCACCGGCCCGAAGCACAACTACGCCTACCACACCGAGGCGATGGATCGCGCGATGGACGGCGGAATCGACGACGTGGGAATTGGCGTCCTGTTCGGGCTTGAGATGTACCGTTACGACTTTATCGGGCTGTTGATGCATGCCGAGCATTTGGAAGCCGCCAAGGGGGTAGGGCCGCACACCATCAGCGTGCCGCGTATCTGCCCGGCGGACGATATTGACAAGGCTGATTTTAAAAACGCCATTTCGGACGACATTTTTGAAAAAATTGTCGCTGTCATCCGGATTGCCGTCCCCTACACCGGGATGATTATCTCTACCCGTGAGTCCAAAGCTTCCCGTGAACGCGTTTTAAAACTGGGCATTTCCCAGATTAGCGGCGGTTCCCGCACCAGCGTCGGCGGCTATGTCGAGCCGGAGCCGGAGGATGAAAATTCCGCCCAGTTCGACATCAGTGACACCCGCACCCTCGACCAGGTGGTAAACTGGCTGATGGAACTTGGCTACATCCCCAGCTTCTGCACCGCCTGCTACCGGGAAGGCCGGACCGGCGACCGGTTTATGCAGCTGTGCAAGTCGGGGCAGATTGCCAACTGCTGCCAGCCCAACGCCTTGATGACCCTGCGGGAGTACCTGGACGACTATGCCTCAGAGGACACCCGGAAAAAGGGAATTGCGCTGATGCAGACCGAGGTGGAAAAAATCCCAAACGAAAAGGTTCGCTCTATTGCCAAAGAATATATCAGCGCTATTGACGGCGGCAAGCGGGACTTCCGTTTTTAAAACCGCCGCAATCCTTTCACCACGGAGGAGAATGTATGCCAAATTTAAACGAAACCCCAAACGCCAACCGGATGCAGATCGCCTTTTTTGGCAAGACCAACAGCGGGAAATCCACCTTGATCAACACCTTGACCGGGCAGCAGATTTCACTAGTCTCCCCTGTCTCAGGTACAACAACCGACCCGGTACGCAAAGCGATGGAGCTGCTCCCCATCGGCCCGGTCACCCTAATCGACACGGCAGGACTCGACGACACAAGCGAGCTCGGCCCTCAGCGGGTTCAGAAAACGGTCGAGCTTATCGGCAGAACAGATCTTGCGGTGCTGGTTATTTCTTCTGCCGAAACCGACCTTGCGCTGGAGCGGGAATACATTGAAAAATTCAAAGAAGCCAAAACGCCTGTCATCGCCGTTTTTAATAAGTTTTCAGGTATGCCCCCTCAAAGCGGCATGCCGGAAGCTCTTGGCATCCCCTTTCTCACTGTCGACTGCCGGGATGATTCCAAAATGGCGGATGTAAAGGCAATGATCATTGAACACGCGGACTATGACTTTGAAAACCAGTCTATTTGTGGGGACCTGGTCAAAGCAGGCGACGTGGTTATCCTTGTGATGCCGCAGGATATCCAGGCGCCGAAGGGACGGCTGATTCTGCCGCAGGTACAGGTCACCCGCGACTTGCTCGACCTGAAATGCCGGGTGGTCAGCGTTACAGCGGACGGCCTGGAACCGATGCTAAAGCTTCTCTCCAGCCCGCCTGACCTGGTTATTACCGATTCCCAGGTGTTTGGTTATGTCAACAAGGTCCTCCCGCCTGAAATTCGGCTGACCTCTTTCTCCATCCTGATGGCGAAGTACAAGGGTGATATTCACGAAATGGTACGGGGTGCCAAGACAATTGGAACCCTAACTCCAAAAGACAGGGTGCTGATTATGGAGGCTTGTACTCACCATGCTCTGAAAGGGGATATTGCACGGGAAAAACTGCCCAATTGGCTCCGTCAACGGGTAGGTGAAGATTTAGAAATTGATGTCTTCAGCGGCGCCGGTCTCCCGGAAAATATAGGGAACTACAAGCTGATCATTCATTGCGGCGGCTGTATGCTGGGCAGAAAAGGAATGCTCACCAAAACAGCGGCAGCTGTAAAATCCGGGGTACCCATTACCAACTTCGGAACTGCAATTGCCTACTTAAATGGGATTCTGGAACGTGTAGTTTATTAACAAAGAGGGCGGAATTACAATTCCGCCCTCTTTCAATTTTGCCAATAACAGAGATTGACTATTTTAAAGAATATGCTAAAATTAAGAAGATAAAAAATATAATAAAGAAAAAAGCGAACCCTGTTCCCCAAGGTTCGCTTTTCTCTCTGAAAATAGCTCGCTATGTATAACTAAGACCGTTTCCGTATTCATACCGAATTTTACTGTATTGAATGGTAGAATGTCTGGATAAATGTTGTAATAAAACCGGATATAATGATAAAAGGATGCGTAATTTGGATGTGATGTGAAAACAAAAAGTATGTAGTTTAATTACCGCTGGACACATAACAAAAACTATTTTCAACCAATAAACTTGTGACTTTACTTACTCGTTTATTATGGTATAATAATAACAGATTGATTCAATAATTACTTATACTATTATAGAAAAATATATTACTATCCTGTCAATTTGGAGGCAAGAAAATGAAAAAGGTCACCAAACGTTTTGAAAGGAAGCACGGCACACCGGATTTTCCAGTGCGTGTACACCCTTTGAGCAGTATTGGGTGTGAAGGCGTTACTTTTTGCAATTGGCACAGCGACTATGAAATTATTTATGTTAAAAAGGGTGAACTGGAATTTCATGTAGACGCGCTGCATACCACATTAAAAGAAGGGCAATGTGCCATTGTTGGCAGCGAACGGATTCATCACCTGCGGTACAGGACATCTTCGCCCGACGAAGCGTATCTCTGCGAGGCTTTTATTATTTGGTTCGACCCCAACATCGTAAATCTGATGGGGAGTGAGCGGTGCCAGAAACAGTTTATTACTCCGCTGCTGGGCGGCAAATACCACATCAGTGAAATTATAAGCGGGGAAAACCCGGCGCAGTGCCGGATTCTCGAAAGCGTGCTTTCAATACATAGCCTTTTCGAAACCCAGCCTTTTGGCTTTGAGCTGAAAGTTATTTCGGAGCTGCTGAATATCCTTTACGAAGTAGTCAGCAACCGGCTTTATCATCCAAGCCCAGGTTTGCCTGCAACTCCGGCTTATGAACAGAGCGAACGGCTCAAACGGGTCTTTACTTATATTGATGAACACTATAACGAACGGATTTATGTCTCAGACCTTGCCAACGTTTTAAATATGAGCACCGACAATTTTTTCAAATATTTCAAGGAATTTACCCAAATGACTCCTACGGAGTACATCAACCATTACCGAATTGGCCAGGCAGAAGCTCTGCTCAAAACCACTGACCAGCCGGTGACCGATATTTCCCTTTCCACCGGCTTTGACAACGTGAGCTATTTTATTAAAACCTTTAAAAAATACCTGGGAATCACCCCCAACCGCTACCGCAAAACTTATGCGGTAGCCGAACCTTTGGAGGATGAAGAGACAGAAAAAGAGGGCGCTTAATGCCCGTAAAACGCAAATGAGCGGCGGTTCAGTATTGAACCGCCGCTTTGTTTATTCCCTTTCTGAAAAAGACCTCAAAAAGGCATGGTATTCTTTTTCGTGGTGTTCTAAAAATTCCGTGAGCATTGACAGGTAATCCATTGTTTCACGGGAAAATCCATGCTCAACCAGTTCCGCTTCCTCTAAAAAATCCCGTTCGGAATCCCCTCTTAACAGGTACAGGAACCGGTGAACCGTATTGTGTCTCCAGAGAAGGTATTTCCCAATTTCCCGGCCCTGATCCGTCATGGAAATTACACCATACTTCTGGTATTCTATCAGCCGTAGCTGCGCCAGCCTGTGGAGCATTTTTGAAACGGAAGGGGGCTGCACATTAAGCCATTCGGCAAGCGATACCGCCCGAACATAGCCGTCTTCATGAATGCGCCGGTAAATCATTTCCAGGTAATCTTCAAGGGAAGGGGTCAGGTGCGCTTTATGCTGTTCAAGCAGCTGATAACCGCGAACAGTGTAAAATTCCTGTGCGCTTTTTTTCTCCATTTTCTTCACCTTCCTTTCCCTTAACAGTATATGTAACCAATTCTGTCGAAAACACATATATTAGCTTAGGGAAACATTATTGCCCGCGATTTATGGAAAAAGGAGTTTTACCACATGATGACGCAAGACACCCCTCAACCTTTAAATACATTGCCGATCGGCCGGATCGGTACCGTATCCGAATTGGTTTCACACGACTCGGAACGCCGCCGGATGCTCGACCTGGGTCTGGTCAAAGGAACCAAGGTAACCGCTTTACAGAAAAGCCCTTCCGGGGATCCGGTCGCCTATTTTATCCGCGGTGCAGTGATTGCACTGCGTACGGAAGATGCCAGCAAAATATTAATCCGTTGCCTGGCATAACTTGTTTCAGGCGGGGGCTGTAACTTACAGTCTCCGCCCGTATAATAGATTAACGAGGTGAACAGCTGTATGGGCTTAACCAGAAAATCCACTGGATCCGCAGTCGACGGCTCTGAGCTCGTCATAAGAAAATCCAACCCAGATGACCGAATCATTGCGCTGGCCGGAAACCCAAACGTGGGAAAAAGCACCGTTTTTAACGCCCTGACCGGTATGAAACAGCACACCGGGAACTGGCCCGGGAAAACCGTTTCCAACGCACAGGGGGAATATATCCGCAACGGAAAACGGTTTATTATGGTAGATATCCCGGGTACATACTCCCTGATGGCAAATTCGGCCGAAGAAGAGGTGGCACGGGATTTTATCTGCTTCGGCTCACCCGACACCACCATTGTCGTCACCGACGCTACCTGCCTGGAACGGAACCTGAACCTTGTCCTCCAGACGCTTGAAATCACCGAAAAAGTAGTGGTCTGCGTCAACTTGTTGGACGAGGCAAAAAAGAAAAAAATCCGCATTGACCTGGATGAACTTTCCCTCCAGCTGGGCGTTCCTGTTATTGGCACCAGCGCCCGAGATGGAAAAGGGTTAAATGAACTGATGGACGAAGTGGAGAAAGTCGCGTTCGGGGCACAGAAAACCTACCCGCCAAAGCTCAGTTACGGGCCGGAGGTGGAGCGGGCAATTGAAACCCTTCTGCCGCTGGTCGCCCCCAAAGTCAGTGGAATTCCCGCCCGCTGGGTCTGCTTAAAACTTCTTGACCTGGATGAAACCTTGCGGGAATCCCTTGCTAAATTTTTGGGGCACGATCTTGCAGGAAACGTCGCAATTCAGACCGCGCTTTCCACAATCTGGGAGAAACTAAAAGAAAAAGAGATTGCCAAAGACACCTTACGCGACCTGGTCGTCTCCAAAATTGTAGAGCGCGCAGAACAGATTTATCAGCTTTGTGTCTCGGCCCCCAAAAGCGGTTACAACAGCCGCGACCGAAAAATCGACCGAGTTCTCACCTCTAAAGCGACCGGGATCCCCATCATGATCCTGCTGCTCGGCGTTATTTTCTGGATCACCATCACCGGTGCAAACTATCCTTCAGAATTGCTTTCCACCGGGCTGTTCTGGGTAGAAGACCGGCTGACCGAGTTCTGCCTCTTCCTCGGCGCTCCCTCCTGGGTACAAGGGCTGTTTGTAGAGGGGATGTACCGCACCCTCGCCTGGGTGGTTTCCGTTATGCTGCCGCCGATGGCAATTTTCTTCCCACTCTTCACACTGTTGGAGGATTCCGGCTACCTTCCCAGAATCGCCTTTAACATGGATAAATACTTTAAAAAAGCCTGTGCGCACGGTAAACAGGCGCTGACTATGGCCATGGGATTTGGGTGCAACGCCTGCGGAGTTGTTGGGTGCCGAATTATTGACTCTCCGCGTGAACGGCTGATTGCAACCATAACCAACAACTTTGTTCCCTGTAACGGCCGTTTCCCGCCTTTTACAAAAAGGAAACAATAAAGTGTTTTTTGAAAGGTTCTCTAATACGGATTCATTAAATTTGTCATAACGCACAATAATATTTATATTTTTATTAATTTTATTGTGGATTATCTCGATCTATATTATAATATATAAAATTAGAATGATAAGGTGGGATGGCGGATGCAACATTATCAAACCGCAAAACGTATTATAGAAAATATTGACAAAGCAGTTATTGGAAAACATGAAAGCGTTGAACTGGCTGTTATCACCCTGCTTTCGGAGGGGCATCTCCTGCTGGAAGACGTTCCCGGAGTCGGAAAAACCACTCTGGCAAATGCGCTCGCCTGTTCGCTCGGCTGCGGCTTCAGCCGGATTCAGTTTACTCCCGACACCCTGCCGAGCGACGTTACCGGTCTTTCAATATACAATATGAGAGAAGGCAGCTTTGAGTTTTCCAAAGGGGCTGTCATGAATAATATTGTCCTTGCCGATGAAATCAACCGCACTTCTCCCAAAACGCAGGCAAGCCTTTTGGAGGCTATGCAGGAACGTCAAGTAACAGTTGACGGCAAAACTTACCCGCTTGAAGCGCCTTTCATGGTCATTGCGACGCAGAACCCTATCGACTTTTTAGGGACTTACAACCTCCCGGAAGCGCAGTTAGACCGCTTCCTGATCCGGCTCTCAATCGGCTACCCGTCCTTTTTAAATGAAACCTCCATGGTGGAGCAATACCTTAGCGGTTCAGCAGGAAAAAAACTGGAGGCGGTTGCAGAGAAAGAGGACATTATTGCCATGCAGAAAGAAACTGCCTCTGTACGGGTGGCAAAAGATATTATCAGCTATGTCGTCAATATTGTTGACGGCACCAGGGACGATGTTTCGCTTACCCTGGGGGCCAGCCCCCGCGCCACTCTTGCGCTGATGCGGACTTCACAGGCATGCGCTTATCTTGCGGGAAGGGATTATGTCCTGCCGGACGACGTGCAGAAAATGGCGCCCTATGTGCTCTGTCACCGTTTAGTGCTGACACCGGAGGCCAAAATCAAAAACCTGACTGCGGAAGCTGTCCTGGGGGAGATTATCCGCAAAATTCATGTGCCCATCCTTCCCGGTTCGAACCCCTCTTAAAAAAGCGAGGTTGTCATGATACGTAACCGTTTGATCCTTTTGTTTCTCATCCTCGCGGCGGGGGCATTTGCCAGCTTTTACGGTGGAATCAGTTACCTGCCGCTCTTTATTCTGCTCATCCTGCCTGTGGTTTCCTTTCTTTACCTGGTTTATGTTTTTTTCAGCCTTCGTATTTCTCAAAATGTGGACGAGCGCATCCTTTATAAAGGGGAGGAAACGCCCTACCGGTTTGTACTGGTTAATGAAAAAATGATTGTCTACTCCGGCATCCAAGTGAGTTTTAAATCGGGGCTTTATGAGGCAACAGGACTGGAGGAAAACCGAAATTACAGCCTGCTTCCAAAAGACCGGGTTGAAAAGCACGCCCAAATCCGCTGCCTTTACCGCGGGCGCTATCCCGTAGGAGTGGATACTATTACTGTGACGGATTTTCTAAATTTGTTCTGCCTCAAACGTTCGGCCGGCGAAGAAATTCCGGTACAAGTCTTGCCGCGGGTGGTACGGTTGAACAGGCTTGCCGCCGCTCCGCTGGACGAAGATGCGAAAGCAGTGCCATTTTCCATGACGCATACAAATGATCAGCCGGACGTTGAATCCCGCTCCTACACCCCGGGGGACGGGCTCAAAATGGTCAACTGGAAGCTCTCCGCCAGGCAGCAGGAGTTGCTGGTGCGGAAATACATTGACACGCCGAAAACCAAAATCCTGCTAATTATGGACCTTGCGGAAATCCGCCCGGCAGACCCAGTCACCCGTATTATAATCGAAGATAAAATCATAGAAACTTCGCTGGCCATTGCCAATTACTTTGTAAGGCGCCAAACCCCTCTTGAGGTCTTCTATGGAACAGACCGCCTTCAGGAGGTCAGTATGGGAATTCAGGACCAGAGCAGCTTTGAACGCTTCTACAAAACTTGTTCTGACATTCCATTCCGCAGTCTTGCCGACCTTCCTGTACTTTTAAAAAATGCCGCCTATCAATGCAGCGGCAGAAGCTGCTGCATTGCCGTTACCCATAAACTGGACGGAGAGTTGTGTCAAGCGGCAGAAAACGTCCTCTCTCTGAATATTGAGCTTTGCATCATTCAAATCGGCGGCGAACAGCAGGAAAACAACCTGCGGCATAATCTTGATAAACGGGTTCGCTTTTTTAGAATTTCAAAAGAGCAGGAAATAGCTGAAGTTTTGGATGCGAAGCAGGGAGGCCGGATATTATGAACCGTGAGCACTCCTTTACCACCCATCTTTATCCGCTTCTTACCGCGTTTTTGTTAAGCGGGGGCGGGGCTCTTTATTTTAACGCCCGGTTTGGCATGCGGATGAACGATTTCGTTTTGCTGTTTGTAATTGCCGCGTTTTTGGTGCCGATCCGGGTTTTTGACCACTTTAAAAAGCACTGGCCTATACTGCTCACCGGTATCGTTCTGCTGGTGGCCGCCGCTTTCTGCATAGGGCTGCCGGCCTTCCTCCCAACAAGCGGAGAGGGCAATATTACCGACTGGTGGCTACTTTACAACCCCAAATACGATACGGACTATCATTTAAATTACGCGCTGCTCACCGTCTGCATCTACGTCTATTGCGCAGGTCTGACAAGCTATTTTCTTCAAAAGCTGCTCGCACTGCGGATTCTTTGTATGACAGGAATCCTCGGCATTCTGGTTTGGCTGGGTGTGAGCGGTGAAGAGGTTCCGTTTTTCACTCTTGCTTCTGCCGTTACCTATCTAATTTCCGTCCTGGTCGAAATTTGCTTCCATACCTCCAGCAGGCAGAAGAAGCAAATTTCCAGCGGCCTTGTCGCCCTTTTTCTTTTCCCGGTCAGCTTTCTCACTTCGGTTATAACAGTGAGCCTTCCCAGGAAAGAAGAACCGATTGACTGGAGTTTTATGGTAGAAGCGTACGACACGGTCGAGTACTGGTTTAGCATTCTGCTGGCAAATATGGGGATTTACGGGCAAAACGGCTACGAATTCGGGCTGAACACTCTGGGATTCACTGGAACAAGCGAAGAACTGGGCGGGAACCTTTCCATGAATTACGGTAAGGTTCTGGAAGTCTCATTTCCAAATAAAAGGCCCCGCTCCGGCCTATACCTGGCCGGTTCGACTCAGGATTCCTATACCGGGCGGGGATGGGAACGAAACGCGGTAAACTTCGTCTCCCCTTACTTTGAGAACGAGCTTGACAGTATTGAAATGCTTTACGCCATGGAACGTTATGGGACTGGATCGGAAACGCCCGATCTTGCCGATGTTATCTCGATGGAAATTACCTACAGCGATATTTTTACCCGCTCTGTTTTTCTGCCGCAAAAAACCTTTTTTTTAAACGCCAACTCAGATGGAAAGAATTTTCCCTTTAGCCTCTACAGCTATGGCGCGCTTTTTGACCAGCCCCAGAGAAACGCCGTGTACAGCACCAGCTTTCTTGATATCAACTATAACTCCTCCCTGTTCGGGCAGTTCGTCGTTTCAGAATCCAGCTACGAATACAGCTATGATGCTCCCTATATGCCGGATATACCGCACTGGGACGTGTCAACATATCTTGACACCAACTCCCTTATGTTTTCTTCAGATTTTGAGAAGGTATTGAAAGACCGGAGTGATTGGATCAGGCAGAACTATACCGCCCTGCCGGAAACCCTGCCGGAGCGGGTTCATGAGCTCACTTTGGAAATAACCCAGGGTTATGACAACGATTACGACAAACTAAGGGCAATTGAACATTACCTGAGCCAGAACTACGAGTACACCCTGACGCCTGGGGAAGTACCGGAGGACCGCGATTTTGTGGATTTCTTCCTTTTTGACAACAAAAAAGGCTACTGCACCTATTTCGCGACTGCAATGGCAGTCATGGCACGCAGCATTGGAATCCCCACCCGTTATGTCCAGGGCTTTTCTGCAAGATGCAACCAATGGGTTCCCGGGAAAGAATCCGCTTACCTTGTCCTGAAAGAAGAGGGGCATGCCTGGCCTGAAGCATATTTGGAAGGGGTGGGCTGGATTCCGTTTGAGCCGACCGCCTCACGGCAGGAAGAACGGTACTCCGACTGGGAAGACGAACAGACTGGGCCTGCCGTCCCTTCTGAAGTTCCATTGGAAACACCGGAGCCGAACGGAAACCAGGAACCGCTTCATCCCAATTTGTCCGAAGGGGAAAAGAACAGTTTCAAACTGACCAGCGAGCAAATTTTTCTCATCTGTACTGGAGCCATATTGCTGCTTTTGTTCGTATTGCTGGCCGCCTGCTATTTTAAAATTAACAGATACCGCAGAAAATATAACAGAGCTTCTGTGGCTGACAAAGCCTATCTGGATTTCCGGGAAATTTTACTGCTTTTAAATCGCTGTGGTGTTCGGCTGGAAGAGGGTGAAACGCTTTCTGCCTACGTGCAGCGGGCTGACCACCTTTTTAAAACCCGCACTGCTTCCCTTGCAAAAGCGGCTGAGGTCTATACCCGCCTTTACTACAGGGGAGAAGATATCAGCACGGACGATCTGAAAAAGATACAGGATATGCGAAACCATCTTCTGACCGTTGTCCAGCAGCGCCTTGGGCGGCTGCGCCAGTTTATCCTGCGGCTACGGATTGAAAAGTGAGCCGTAACCAGAGGCGGTTCATGTATCACAGCGTGTAGCCGACCAGACCGTATCTTCTGTCCGACGCCGAACCCGCCTTCCAAAAGCTTTCACAAAAGGCCTGATCAAGCAACGGAACTGTCTTCCGGCAAAGTAAAAAGAAAAGCCCGGCTTTCAGCCGGGCCTTTGTTTACGCCATTTTTATGTTTTTGGCATCCTGAAGATTTAGTTTTTCGACCGCCTGCTCCCTCATTTTATACTTGAGAATTTTCCCAGCACCATTCATCGGGAATTCGTCGACAAAATCAACATAACGGGGGGTTTTGTGTTTGGCCATATGGCTCTTGACATATTCTTTGAGTTCGTCCTCCGTCAATGTTTCTCCTTCCTTTAGGATAACGCAGGCCATAATTTCTTCGCCGTACTGTTTATCCGGCACGCCAATAACCTGAACGTCTTTAACCTTGGGATGGGTATAAATAAAGTCCTCAATCTCTTTAGGATAGATATTTTCGCCGCCGCGGATGATCATATCCTTGATCCGCCCGGTGATTTTGTAGTTGCCGTCCGGCAGCCTTCTGGCGAGATCGCCGGTGTGGAGCCAGCCTTCCTCATCAATGACAGCCGCAGTGGCGGTAGGCATTTTGTAATACCCTTTCATAATATTATAGCCTCGGGCTACAAACTCGCCATCCACGTTATCCGGCAGATCCTCCCCGGTCTCCGGGTCAACAATTTTACATTCAATTCCAGGCAGGGCGCGGCCCACGGTGTTGACACGAACGTCGAGCGGATCGTCAACCCGGCTCTGGGTACAGCCTGGAGACGCCTCAGTCTGGCCGTAGACGATTGAAATCTGCGTCATGTTCATCTTGTTGACAACGTCTTCCATAACCTTGATCGGGCAAGGGCTGCCTGCCATAATACCGGTGCGCATATAAGAGAAATCAGTTTTACTAAAGTTTTCGTGCTCCAGCATGGCAATAAACATGGTCGGCACGCCATGGAAACAGGTGATTTTCTCTTTGTTAATGCATTCAAGCGCCAGCCGCGGCGAAAATGCCGGGAGAGGCGACATGGTGACGCCGTGGGTCATACAGGCGGTCATGGCAAGAACCATGCCGAAGCAATGGAACATTGGCACCTGAATCATCATCCGGTCGGCGGTGGAAAGGTCCATGCAGTCGCCAATATTCTTGCCGTTGTTGACCACGTTGTAATGGGTCAGCATGACCCCTTTCGGGAAGCCGGTGGTGCCGGAGGTATACTGCATGTTGCAGACGTCATGCCGGTTTACAAGAGCGGCGCGCTGGTAGACAAGCTCCATCGGGATGGTTTCACCCCGCTCAAGCGCTTCTTCCCATGTCAGGCAGCCTGGCTGCTTGGAATCCACCGTAATAACATTCCGAAGAAAAGGGAGCTTTCTGGAATGGAGCGGCATCCCATGCTTCAGCGTCTCCAATTCCGGGCAGATTTCCTTGATAATCCCGACATAGTCGGAATCCTTGAACCCATCGATCATAACGAGGGTATGGGTATCAGACTGGCGGAGCAAATATTCCGCCTCATGAATTTTATATGAGGTATTAACCGTTACAAGAACAGCGCCAATTTTAACGGTTGCCCAGAAAGTGATATACCACTGCGGGACATTGGTTGCCCAGACGGCCACCTTATCCCCCTTCTTAACGCCAAGAGCCAGAAGGGTGCGGGCGAACCGATCAACGTCATCCCGGAACTGGGAATAGGTGCGGGTATAATCAAGAGTGGTGAAGCGGAAAGCGTACTGATCCGGGAATTCCTCCACCATCTGGTCAAGAACCTGAGAGAAGGTTAAATCAATCAGGGAATATTTTTCCCAGACATATTTACCGGTTTTGGCGTTGTTATCAAACAACGGCCTGCGGCTGATATTTTTCTGGAGATATTTCTCCATATAATTAATAAAATGCGGAAAAACAATGCCGGCGTCGCTCAGGTCAGGCGCCCAGCGTTTGACCCATTCAAGAGAAATATACCCGTCGTAATTAATGGAACGCAGGGCAAAAATCATTTCATCAATCGGCAGGTCACCCTCGCCCATCAGACGGTACTCCACCCCATTCGGAGTCTGGACAGAATCCTTGACATGGATATATTTTATGTAAGCGCCAAGGTTTTGCACCGTCGTCTCAGGCTGTTCCCCCATGATGCGGTAGGGATGGTGCATGTCCCAGAGCGCGGCGACCGCGTCGCTCGCAACATGCTCCAAAAGGTTTCGCAGCCGTGCAGTATCGGCATATACGCCGTTTGTTTCAACCAGCAGGGTGACGCCGGCCTTTTCAGCCTCAGGGGCAAGCGCTTTTAACTGGCGGATAATCGCCTCGTCGTCCACTTCGCCCTCCGGCTCTTTGTGCAGGTCTGCCAGAATACGGATATACGGCGCTCCAAGCTTCTGCGCAAGCTCAATATAGGCGAGGATTTCCCCGCGGTTTTCCTCTTCCCGCTCTGCAAACTTCAGGCAGCAGTTGCAGGAAAGACAGGAAATCTCCAAATGGAGCTGGTTTAGTTTCTGAACCGTCTGCGGCAGCCGCTCCGCCGTAAAAGGCGGCGCGTTCAAAGCGGAGATATCGTCTCCAAGGCCACGGATTTCAACACCGTCAAATCCCAGGTCTTTCGCCATGGAGTAAATATCGGCCCATTCAAAATCCGGACAGCCTAAAGTAGAAAAAGAAACTTTCATAACAACCCCTCTTTATTTTATAAAATGTTGTTTCACCGGTGCCAAAGGAAGGCAACAAAAAACTCCCGTCCCTAATCCTAGAGACGGGAGATATCCTCTTCCGTGGTACCACTCTACTTCATACGCA
>CACXEO010000024.1 GCA_902766785.1 Oscillospiraceae bacterium
CCTTTCTAAAACCGAAACCACATATGCTATAACATTTTGCTATTTCCAGTTGCTATCTTCACTTTTGGCGTAAAACTTAATCAAAATTTTGGCAATCCATTTCGGCCACATCCGACAAAACATTTCGTAATCTTCCTTGACCCGAACATTTTCCCGCAGCACCTCTGAAGTCTGGGAAAATTCATGAATCCGATGGCTGACAAGCTCCTGACGGGTATAGACAAAGCTCCCTTTGAGTTTTTTCAAATTCACCCACGCCTCCCAGTCCGCGTCACTTTTAAAACCGGGAGCAAATATTTTTTCAGGCAGGTTTTCTTTAACAAAACCGACAGAAGGACAGTTGATTGCACAGCCAAAAGCAAGACAAAACCATTTTGCAAAGCGAGTGGCTTGTAAAGCATGAATGCGCAGCGGGAAAAGAAGGATTCGTTTCACACGCAACAACCTGTTGGCTTTGACATAAATCTCGCCCCGCAGCTCACTATAATCGGTAAAAAACAACAGCGGCTTCTTTGCTAGGTTAACCTCTTTTAAAAACGTTTCAAGATATTCCGGATGATAAATATCATCTTGGTGCGCAATTGTAATAAGCGGGGTTTTCGCCTGGCTGTAACCATAGTTCCAGTCGTTTGCATTTCCGCCCTCTCCCGTATTCACGGTAACCGGAACACCGTACCGCTCGGCAATTTCAGAAATATACGGGCTAGGAGTTGCGGTAGAAATTAAAATGTTTCCCAGAACCGTCTGCGCTTTTAAAGTTTTCAGGCATTCCTCCAGGTAAGGGCTGTCCTTGTAAACCGCGACTACAAACGTATGATCTTTCGCCGTGTAATTCATGTTACCTCCGTTGTTCTCCTCAAGAGCGTTTCCCGGCTCTCACCAGCATGAAACGCTGTTCGACTCTCAGCCAATTATCCAATTTTATTAAGCAGTTTATTGACCGCTTCCTGTTGTATCCATTCATTTTCCAAACTTTGCTCCAAAATATTTCTAATCTTGGTGCAGTCTCCATAAATCACAGGGGAATCATAAGCGCGATCAGGATAGGCACCGTACTCCAACCTGATTTCTAATTTCTTTTCCCGAATAAATTCCTCGACCCTATCCCCAAGCGATACAGGTCGACCGGAACAGCAATTGATGATACCGATAACGCTTTCCTGCGTTGAGGCGAGAGCAATTTGAAGCGCGAGGTCGCTTACTTCTATAAAATCGAACTGGTTTTTCCCCGTTGTAAATGGAAATGTTTTTTCCCCGGCTTCCGCTTTCTGCAAAAGCTTCGCAAAAACAGAATTGCTGCGTTTGTCGTCTCCGTAAATGTAAAAACCACGCAGCCACTGAAATACAAGTGACCTTGAAGCCGCCATTACTTCTAATGATTGGCGCAACGCGTTTTTACTGATTCCGTACAGGCTTTTGGGATTGGTTGGACTGTTTTCGTCAATTGCCCCTTCTATATAACCAACCTCATGCATCGACCCCATTACAGACAGGTGTTTTAAGCCGCCATCCACCATTTTTTCAATGAAATCATAATGTTTCGGAAGGTATTCAAGATGTGAGAAAGAATTGTGAACAAATCCATCTTTCCAGGCAAGGTGTACCAAAACATCAGGCCTTCCCAAGGTATTATAAATATTTTCGTCGGCGCTGAAAATATCGTAATCCAGGTACTCGGCCCGTGAATCGATCCCGTCTTTGCAAAGGTCAACTGCCACAACCTTGCAGCCAATGTCCAAAAGGGCTCTCACCACATAACGGCCAATGTAACCATTTGCACCGGTAACCAATACTTTTTTCATTTCTTCACCTATTTCTTATTTAAATTCCTCTGCTCGGCAGGCGGATCTAAAATCCATTCAAATAAAAACGAATCCCGAACCGTGTCTTACCCATGATACATGAGCCGATCAAATCCAATAGCGGATTAACAATAGAAACAGCATAATGCCCAAAAATACAGGCATGGCAACGCTGACTGAACGTTCCAGCGCGACACTGCCCTTCAAAGGCTTTTTAATAAAGCGGTTTGAAAAGAGCATGGCGATGAAAATTGAAATGGGAATAAAGTAGCGCCCCTGGATGCCGGTGACGTAGTTGACGCCAATTCCGCCGATTTCCGGCAGTGATGTCCAGCCGACATACATCGCGTAATAGCTGCCCAGCATCATGATAAGGCAGCCGGCAGCCGCAAGCAGCTTTACCGGGTAACGGACGAATTTTGCTTCGCACGCATCATAAAAAATTACAACTGCCAGCAGTAAGTAAAACAGAATGATAAACGTCGGCGGAAAATTAACATCCTGCTGCCCCAGTTTTCCAAAAAAGCCTTCCATGTAAAAAGTGCGCTGGTGATACATGGTTCTTAGAATGATAACCGGGAATTCCCACAGGTGGTTCATCAGGTATTCCTGCTGTAAAACCTTGTTTGGATCGGCCGGCGCGCTATAAATTGCCGAATTGATTAGGGACGGCGCCAAATACGCAACCGCGCCCGCCGCCACTACGATACCAATCGCAAAAAAATACCGTTTCCATGAACCAAACCGCGAACGGGGGATTGCAAACAGAATTAACATCATGGGCGCATACGCCTGTTTAATCCCGCACAAGAAAACAGCAATAACCGCTATTACCACAATATCCCGCCATGTTATCCTGTAATCGACGTCTGCCAGAATACGCATGGTATAGGCAAACAGCAGAAAACAAAATGCAATCAGCGGCACGTCATAGGAAAGCGAGGCGGCCTGCGCAATCGACATCGGCATCAGCGACAACATAAACATGGTACGTTTAAAGCAAGGCGTCATTTTGAGTGCAAAAAACACAACTATAACGTAAAAAGCAAGGTTGAATAACTTTCCGAACAACAGCAGGTTATAGGGCAGAACATAATCCGAGTCAAGCAAAGGCAGGAGGAGATTCCCCACCGCCATTCCAATTGCAGGAACCGCATAACAAATGGGGTTCGAGGAGCTGCTGAAATATTCTTTGAACACTTCTTCCCGGCTCTGTTCCGAAGTGGGCAGCGCGCCGCTAAAATAAAATTTCCAATAGGAATAATTTTCGTTTTTGTAGTTGCCGCCGCCGTCTTCGACAAAATCTATAATTCCCTGCGGCATATATTTCCCGGAACGCCCGTCAACGACCTCCCGAAAGAACTGCCCTCTGGAATCGGTATAAGAGTTGTAAAAATGGGTATTTTCATCGGGAGAGATCATCGGCGGCACCAGAAATGTAGTAAACACTCCAAAGACAATCGCGAAGATGAGGAATAAATACTCTAACTTAATTTCCTGACGTTTACTGTCCGGCATAACTTCCTCCCATTCCCTCCGCATTTTCGGGCTCTATG
The DNA here is from genome assembly GCA_902766785.1 of Oscillospiraceae bacterium. GTDB lineage: Bacteria > Bacillota > Clostridia > Oscillospirales > Ruminococcaceae > Metaruminococcus_A. The sequence continues at coordinate 3,359 of CACXEO010000024.1, forward strand.
TCATACAAACGCAGAACATCGGCCTCCACACGGTTCCAGTCTCTCTCCTGCGCCGTTTTCAGTCCTCCGTTGTATAAACGCTGACGCAACTGCGCATCCCCGCGCACCCGTTCTATCACCTCTACGGCGCTGTCGATATTGCCCTGCTCATATAACAGGCAATTCTCACCATCCCGGAGGTACTCGATATTCCCCTCGTTCGGCGCAACCACTGCCACGCCGCCCGTTGCCATCATTTCCAGCGGCGGATAAGAAAAGCTCTCCAGAATGCTCGATTTCAACAGGATATGGCATTGCTGGTAAACCTGCGGCACTTCCGCATAAGGAACGCGGTGCAGGAACTTGTCTACCCGGTACCAGTCCTTGGGTTTGCCCTGATAGGACATAAACCAGATCTCATACCGCTCCGGGTCGAGTTTTTCAACAATTTTAAAGCTTTCATCAACGTTTTTATAATAATCATCACTATTGCCTTCAACGAGAATTCTCAGCTTTTTCCCGCTGAAGTCACGTGCAACCGGGGTGAAACGCCCCGTGTCAAGACCGTTTGGCGCATACCTTGCAGTTTTCTCATAGTCTTCTTCAAGCCAGCGCTCGCACCATTTTGAAATCGTAATATATTTGAGGGGCAAATTTGAATTATAGGTGGCGTTTGCCATCATTTTAAAGTTGTTGCCATCCTCATAAAAGTTGGTTTCAAAATTCTGCACCAAATAATAGCGCTGCTTGATATTCGGGTAAGTCGCTCCGAACCGAAGGGTATCCCACAGCGTTGCGACGCATTTATCAAACGTCATGTGGATGTTCATCGTCCGGGTGCACACGGCCGGGATCGTCATGTCCTCAAATACTAAATCTTTTGTCTCAATGCTGTTGTTGAGCAGCAGCACGTCATATCCGGCCTTGCGCAGCATCACGCAATGCTTCAGCGCTACTAAAACTCCGCCGCTTGTCATCAGAGAAGGAAGTACAAACGCAATATTGGGAGACATTTTACTTTGAATATACTTTGCCAGCGGAAGGCCGGTGTAAACCGTTGTACAATGGCGGTACACATAATGGTAAGCATTCTCCGCAAGGCGTTTCCGATAATCCCGGTCAGTTACAAGGGCCTCCAACGCGGCGCGCCATTCATCGGCAGTAGAGCAAAGGATTCCCGTCTCTCCATTTTGAATCATTTTTTTCATAGCGCCCACATTACTGGCGATTGTGGGTACTCTGACAAGCGCGGCTTCCACCCACTTGTTTTCAGACTTTGCCTCATTAAAAATTGTATCTTCTACCGGCGCAAGGTTGATGTCAACCGACGCAATCAACTGGGGAAGCTTTTCCCAGTTAACGAATTTGTTCTTAACGATTTGACCACTGTAGGGCTTGAGTTCGCTTGGAATATCAAGCTCGCCAACAACGTGCAGCTCCACTTCCGGATGGTTCTTCAGCAAGTCGGTTATCACCGGAAGAATCATTTCAAAATCCGCGTTATGTGTAATGCTTCCGCTGAAGTAACCGATCTTCACCTTGAGGTCAAGCTGTTTCTTCATAAGCTGCAGCCGTTCGCGATACGCCTTTTCTGAAAGCTCCACCATAATGCCGGACGCTGTGTTGCGGTTGATAAAAACATCCGGAACATAATGCCCTAGCTCCTCCGCCAAGCGTTCAGTTGATGTAATCGCCCCATCGCACATCCTGAGCAGCTTCTGCGTCCGGTTAATCCCATCATCGTAATGGGCTTTGTCTTGGGCTGACATTTTCTGTACATATGGAATTGTATCGGTATATTTTGTGTCGATCATAAGGTCGTCAATGTCAAACAAAACCGTTTTGTTATAAGATTTTGCCAACTTGACAAATTCCTCAATCAACGGACTTACCGGACAACGGAAAAACACAAACACACGGTATTTCTTTACAAGCTCCAGAGTGAGGCTTTCGTAAAAGACTTCATTGCTGTTAATGTTATAGGCCATCAGCTGTTCCCGCTGGTGGGAAACACGATAACGCGACGGGTGCGGCAAATAGCAGCCGTTGATGAACAGAACGTCCATCAGCGTTTTCTCAGGCATTCCATTCTTTCTCTGAGCACCGGTACAGCGCGTCATATAAATAAACGCCTTTTGAAAGAAAACCCCCAAGCCGTATGCTTTTACGGTTTCAACGCTTTTTGCCCATAACAGCCGAATTCTCTGTATCATTCTTTTACTCCCTCAATTCTAAGATCATTTGCGAAAAGCTTTATACGCTTCACACACCGGCTCCATCTCCCCGGCCATCCGGATCGTTCCGTGGTCAAGCCACATAACATGCCTGCAAAGACGTTCAATCTGTTCGATGGAATGCGATACCATCAGCACAGTTGTGCCACCGCTCATCAGATCCTGGATGCGGGCCTCGCATTTCTGCTGGAACAAAAAATCTCCAACCGAAAGAATTTCATCGACAATCAGAATATCCGGCTTTGTAATGGTTGCAATTGCGAACCCCAGGCGGGCCACCATACCGGATGAAAAGTTTTTGACTGCAACGTCAATAAAATCCTGAAGCTCTGAAAACTCGACGATTTCATCAAACTTTTCACGCATTTGGGCGTGGGAATATCCAAGAACGGAACCGTTAAGGAAAATATTTTCCCGCGCTGTCAAATCCATATCAAATCCAGCTCCAAGTTCAATCAGCGGCGAAATGGTCCCGTAGGTTTTCGCGGTTCCTTTGGTCGGTTTCAAAATACCCGAAATCACCTTGAGCAGGGTGCTCTTGCCGGAGCCATTCAGGCCAACAAGGCCGTACACATCGCCCTGCTCAACATTTAGGCTGACATCTTTTAAAGCCAAAAACTCTTCAAAGCGGAGCTGGCGTTTAACTTTTTTGATCAGGAATTCCTTGATGCTGTCCACGCGCTCTTTCGACATATTAAAGCGCATCGTTACATTTGACACTTCAATTGCGTTAGCCAAAAAGCTTCCTCCTAAATGTAAAGAATGAATCGGTCCTGGAATTTCTTAAACAAAAGCAGGCCGATAACCAAAAACACCAGCCCGCTCAACAAGCAGATCAGGTTTGCCTCAAGCCCGGGAACTCGCCCGATAACCGCGACTTCCCTGAAATAGGTGATGTAATGATAAAGAGGGTTAAGCTTCATTACGAAAATCAAAGCCGGATTGCTGAAATTTCCAATATCATAGATGATTGGCGTCGCATACATCCACGCGGTCAGCCAAACGGAATACAGGTGGCCCACGTCACGGAAGAAAACGTTTAACGTCGCCAGAATCAGACCCAGGCCAACGCTGAAAATAAACGCGTAAAGCAAAGGAATGGGAAACAGAACAATGGTCCAGTGGATTGGCGTCTGGCGTATGATAAACATGATGACCAGCGCTATTAAAGAAAACAGCAGGTTTACAAAAGCAAACATACACTTTTCAAGCGGAAAAATATATTTGGGAATGTATACTTTTTTAATCAGCGAAGAATACTGGACAATTGAGTTAAGGGCACCGCCGGTTGATTCAGAGATAAAGTTATAGATCAGGGAACCGGTCAGATAGAATATAGCGAAATCCGTAATTTCCTTGCTCCCCGCTACTTTCAGAACGTGCTGAAAAACAGTTGTGATAACAACCATCATCAACAGCGGATTAAGTATACTCCACAGCATTCCCAAAACAGAACGCCGGTACTTAACTCTTAAATCCCGCATGGTTAAATCCTGAAGCAGGAACCTGTAGCGGAACATTGTTTGAATCCGTTCTTTCAAAATAACACTCCTTACTGTTCCAGATACTCCTTCAAAGACGGCTGCTTCCGATCTTTTTCAGACAACAGGATTTCCATTCCCCCCTGAAGCGGCCAGTCAATTCCAATATCCGGGTCGTTCCAGATAACGCCGCCCTCGCTGGAAGGGTCATAAAAATTGGTGCATTTGTAAACAAATTTCGCCTCGTCAGATAAAACAAGGAACCCATGAGCAAATCCTTCCGGAATATAGAACTGGCGCTTGTTTTCAGTATTAAGAACCACTCCGGTCCATTTCCCAAAGGTTTTGCTCCCCTCGCGGAGATCGACCGCTACATCAAAGACCTCTCCCTCAATCACACGCACGAGTTTCCCCTGAGAATTCCGGGTCTGAAAATGAAGGCCGCGCAGAACGCCTTTTTTGCTTTTAGATTCGTTGTCCTGAACAAATACCATATCAAGGCCGGCCTCTTTAAACTCCTGATAGTTGTAGGTTTCCATGAAATATCCGCGGTCATCGCCAAAAACAGACGGTTCTATAATATAAACGCCGTCAATTTCGGTCTTAATAAACTGAAATTTCCCCATAACAAGCTCCTTTTTAAACCGGCAAATAAGAATAATACATAAAAAAGACATACCGGCCATTTCCGCGCCGTTTTTATCCCTCTACATCATTTTTCTGCATACATTTTTTCGTAGTATTCCTGATATGTCCCGCTGGTGACGTTCTCCATCCAGTCCTTGTTGTCGAGATACCACTGAATCGTCTTTATAATCCCTACTTCAAACGTGGTCTCCGGATACCAGCCGAGATCGTTTTTAATCTTTTCCGGGTCAATGCCGTAACGGCGGTCGTGGCCCTTGCGGTCCGCGACATATTTCATCATCTGCTCGCCGACTGTGCTGTCGACGTTGTTTTTGACAAAATCAATGACGGTCCTGACAATAAAAATGTTCGGGCGTTCATTGTGCCCACCGACATTATAAACCTCACCGAGCTTACCGCTACGAACAACCATATCGATCGCCTTGCAGTGATCCTCAACATAAAGCCAGTCGCGGATCTGCATACCATCGCCGTAAATCGGCAGGTCCTTGTGCTGAAGGGTGTTGTTAATCATCAGCGGGATAAGTTTTTCTGGGAACTGGTAAGGCCCGTAGTTGTTGGAGCAGCGGGTGATGTTCACCGGGAATTTATAAGTATCCCCATATGCTTTGACGAAAAGGTCCGCCGAAGCTTTGGAGGAAGAATAAGGGCTGTGCGGATCGAGCGGAGTGGTCTCCATAAAGAAACCGGTTTCACCCAGGGATCCGTAAACCTCGTCGGTGGAAACCTGAAGGTACTTCACACCGTCTTTATAGGTATCGTCCCCGATCTGCCACGCGTTTTTCGAAATATTGAGAAGATTGACCGTGCCCAGGACGTTTGTTTTCACAAAAATCTCAGGATCGCTGATTGAGCGGTCAACATGGCTTTCCGCCGCAAAGTTGACAACATAATCGAAGTCATACCTGTCAAAAAGGGCCTGTACCGCGTCGTGATCACAGATATCCGCCTGGACAAAGGTATAGTTCGGGTGGTTTTCCACGCTCTTCAGGTTTTCAAGGTTGCCCGCATAGGTCAGCTTGTCCAGGTTGACAATTTTTACATCGTCATATTTGCCCAGCATATAAAGAATAAAGTTGGAACCGATAAAGCCGGCGCCGCCAGTTACCAAATACGTTTTCATCTGTTTGCTCCTTTTCACTTCACAAATTTATGCAAGGCCGATCATCAGCCCTCCAGATGTTCAATATAACATTTGAGCGCGTCCTGCCAGTCCCGCATCTCGTCTCCCACGGTGTTCCGGAGCATCCGGTTGTCAAGGGAGGAATAAGCGGGGCGTTTTGCCGGGGTTGGGAGCTCCTCGGTGGTGCAGGGAGTGATCGTTGCCGGGATACCCGCATACTCTACAATTTTAGAGGCGAAGTCAAACCAGCTGCACTCGCCGGTACCGGTGCAGTGGTAAATGCCATACTGCTCTGTAACCGCCAGCTTGAGCAGGTGGTGCGCAAGGTCTGCGGCGTTAGTCGGGTTGCCGCGCTGGTCGTTGACCACTTTTGCCCCGCCCTTTTCCCTAGCAAGTTTCAGCATTGTTTTAACAAAATTATTGCCGACATAACCGTACAGCCAGGAAGTCCTGACAATGAAATACCGGGAGCAGAAATCACGCACATATTCTTCGCCCAAATATTTTGTCTTGCCGTAAACGCTCTGCGGGTTGCAGAGATCCCACTCAGTATAGGGAACCGTTCCATCTCCTACAAAGACATAGTCGGTCGAAACGTGAATGAGCTTCGCGCCGAACCGTTCAGCCGCCATGGCAAGGTTCCGGGCGCCGAGGGCGTTGACGCGGAACGCGGTGTCAGAATCAGTCTCACATCCGTTTACATTGGTGTAGGCGGCGCAGTTGATAATCACATCAAGATTTAGTTCCTCGACCAGGTCGACGACCGCACTATAGTTGGTGATGTCCATTTCCTGCACGTCAACGCAAACGACCTGAGCGCCCCGGAGTGCCTCAGGTATGGGTCCAAGCTCAGTAAAGCCGTTGTTCAGATTTTTCGCGAGTTCGTTTCCAAGCTGCCCATTACAGCCGGTAATCAGAATATTCATCTGTCCCTCCGTTATTTTACCTTGACGGTTTCGGCGATCTGGTACAGGTATTGGCCGTACTCCGTTGTTTTCAGCCGGTCAGCCTGCTTTAAAAGCTGTTCTTTATTAATGAATTTATTCCGGTAGGCAATTTCTTCCAGACAGGCGACATATAATCCCTGCCTGGTCTGGACGGCTTCAATGAAATTCGCAGCGTCCAGCATTGCGCGGTGGTTCCCGGTGTCAAGCCATGCCATGCCCCGGCCAAATAATTCGACTTTCAGCTCTCCCATCTCAAGATAGGCATTGTTGACGCTGGTGATTTCAATTTCCCCACGCGCAGAAGGTTTGACCTTTTTGGCAATTTCAACAACCCGGTTGTCGTAAAAATAAAGGCCGGGCACCGCGTAGTTCGACTTTGGAACCTTGGGTTTCTCCTCAATGGAAAGGACATTCCAGTTCTCATCAAAGTCAACAACGCCAAAATCGGTGGGATTGCTGACATGGTAACCGAAGATGGTCGCCCCCGATTTCCGGGAAGCAGCCGCCTTCAACCGTTCCGAGAACCCGTAGCCGTAAAAAATATTATCCCCCAAAACGAGGCAGACATTGTCATCCCCAATAAATTCTTCCCCAAGGATGAACGCATCCGCGAGGCCGCGGGGCGCAGTCTGCACTTTATAAGAGAGGTTCATACCGAGCTGGTTGCCATCTCCCAGAAGCTCCTCAAATACCGGAACGTCGCGCGGTGTGGAAATAATCAGCACCTCGCTGATCCCGGCGAGCATCAGGGTGGAAAGTGGGTAATAAATCATCGGTTTGTCGTAAACGGTAAGAATCTGCTTGGAGCAGGCAATAGTGGACGGATAAAGCCTTGTTCCCGCTCCGCCGGCTAAGATAATTCCTTTCATCAAAACATCCCTTTCGATTCACGCACTTCATTAAAACGCCACGCGTTTTGCAATGTATTCATTGAGTTCGGAAACCGGAATCCGGTCCTGTTCCATGGTATCCCGGTCGCGTACGGTGACGCAGCCGTCAGTTTCAGTCTCAAAATCAACCGTGATACAGAACGGGGTGCCGATTTCATCCTGCCGGCGGTACCGTTTGCCAATAGAGCCGGACTCATCGTAATCGACCATATAATTCTTTGCGAGTTCGGCATAAACCTCCCCGGCTTTTTCAGAAAGCTTTTTGGAAAGCGGCAGCACGCAGGCCTTGAAGGGGGCGAGCGCCGGATGGAGGCGGAGAACCGTTCTCACGTCATTTTTCGCTTCATCCACAACCTCCTCATCATACGCGTCGCAGAGGAACGCAAGCGCCACACGGTCGGCGCCGAGGGAAGGCTCAATAACATAAGGGACATACCGCTCGTTCGTTTCAGGGTCAAAATAATCCAAGGACTTGCCGCTGTGATTGATATGCTGGGTCAGGTCAAAATCAGTCCTGTCTGCAATGCCCCAAAGCTCACCCCAGCCGAAGGGGAAGACAAACTCAATGTCGGTGGTGGCGTTGGAATAGTGAGAGAGTTCTTCCTGCTCATGGTCGCGCAGGCGGATGTTTTCCTCCTTTATCCCCAGAGCGAGAAGCCAGTTTTTACAGGCGTCTTTCCAGAATTTGAACCACTCCAGGTCGGTGCCCGGCTTGCAGAAGAACTCAAGCTCCATCTGCTCGAATTCCCGGGTGCGGAAAGTGAAGTTCCCAGGTGTAATCTCATTGCGGAACGATTTACCGACCTGTCCGACCCCAAACGGAATTTTCTTACGGGTGGTCCGCTGTACGTTTGCAAAGTTTACAAAAATACCCTGCGCCGTTTCAGGCCGGAGGTAGATTTCGTTCTTCGCGTCCTCGGTGACGCCCTGGAAGGTTTTGAACATCAGATTGAACTTGCGGATATCGGTAAAGTTTTTACTGCCGCAGTTCGGGCAGGAGACTCCCTTTTCTTTGATAAAGTCGAGCATCTGTTCGTCGGACCAGCCGTTCGGCGCAACGCCGGTCTGCGCTTCGATCAGCTGATCGGCGCGGTGGCGGGTCTTGCAGTCCTTGCAGTCCATCAGCGGGTCAGAAAAGCCGCCGACATGGCCGGAAGCAACCCAGACCTGCGGGTTCATTAGCAGGGCGGAATCCAGCCCTACATTATAAGGAGACTCCTGGATAAATTTTTTCCACCAGGCGCGTTTGACATTGTTTTTGAACTCCACGCCGAGCGGGCCATAATCCCAAGTATTGGAAAGGCCGCCGTAAATTTCACTTCCAGCGTAGACAAACCCTCTGTTTTTGCAGAGCGCGACGATTTTCTCCATCGTCTTTTCATTGTTTTTCAGCATAATTGACCTCCATAATATCCACACTTCTCATACCGGCTGCACAAGAGGCATGAACCTATTTTTGGACCTTTTCAAACAGAGAACCTCCCCTGCCGTTCAACGCCGGGAACGCGGATTAAGCGCACAAGTTCAGCGGAAGGCACCGGCACTGCCGCTGGACGTAAATACCGCCTTTAGGGCAGAGTATCCCCCATGATGTTATAACTATATTAGTTTAAAGCATTCTTCTCTTTTCGTCAATAATTTTTGGGTGTCCAGTCCCGAAATAGGGCAAAAATTAGTATTTCGTTCAGATTTACTATATTTTTAAACTCAAAACTGTGTACTATGTCTTTTTTTCAAATCAAGTATTTTAACGTGAATATTAAAATCAGCGGCCAAATTTTGCAATTTTTTATTTGAAAACTTGCAAAAAATAATAATTTTCTATTGTTTTTAGAATAAAAATAAGTTATAATGAGCGTAACGGCTCTGGAAGCGGCGTTTATGCCGCCGGTATCCAGTTATGCTTTGGATTTACAAGGAGGTACCAACCATGTCTTACGTACAAGACGTATTGAACGATTTAATTGCCAGAAACCCCGGCCAGCCGGAGTTTCACCAGGCCGCTACTGAGGTTTTGAATTCAATTGCCCCGGTAGTTGAAAAAAACCCGAAATATCAGGAGGTTTCCCTGCTGGAGCGCCTGGTCGAGCCGGAGCGGATTGTTATGTTCCGGGTTCCGTGGGTAGACGACAGCGGCAAAGTCCAGGTGAACAAGGGCTACCGTGTACAGTTTAACAGCGCAATCGGCCCGTATAAAGGCGGCTTGCGGTTTCACCCGTCCGTCAACCTCGGCATTATCAAATTCCTGGGCTTTGAGCAGATTTTCAAAAACTCCCTGACTGGCCTGCCAATCGGCGGCGGCAAGGGCGGCTCCGACTTTGACCCGAAGGGTAAATCCGACCGCGAAGTAATGGCTTTCTGCCAGAGCTTTATGACAGAGCTCTCCCGCCATATCGGCGCGGATACTGACGTACCCGCCGGCGATATCGGTGTAGGTGCTCGTGAAATTGGCTTTATGTTCGGCCAGTACAAACGCCTCAAAAATGTTTATGAAGGCGTTCTCACCGGTAAAGGTCTCACCTACGGCGGTTCCCTGGTCCGTACTGAAGCGACCGGTTACGGCCTGATTTATCTGACCCAAGAAATGCTCAAAGACCACGGAATTGAAATTGCCGGCAAGACCGCTGTCGTTTCCGGTTCCGGCAACGTTGCAACCTATGCGGTTCAGAAGCTCCAGCAGTTCGGCGCGAAGGTTGTTGCAATGAGCGATTCCAACGGCTTCATTTACGATGAAGAAGGAATTGATCTCGCGGCGATTAAAGAGATCAAAGAAGTTAAACGCGGCCGCGTAAAGGATTACCTCTCTTACCGCCCGAATGCGAAGTATACCGAGGGCAAAGGAATCTGGAACATCAAATGCGACCTGGCGTTCCCCTGTGCCACCCAGAACGAGCTGAACGAAGACGACGCGAAAGCGCTGGTCAAAAACGGCGTACTCGCTGTTGCAGAGGGTGCCAATATGCCTTCCACCATTGAAGCGACCAACGTTTTCCTCACAAACAAAGTCCTCTTTGCACCCGGCAAGGCTGCAAACGCCGGCGGAGTTGCGACCTCTGCGCTTGAAATGAGCCAGAACAGCCTCCGCCTGAGCTGGACCGCTGAAGAAGTTGACGAGCGGCTTAAGAATATTATGGTCAACATTTACCGCAACATGTCTGCCGCAGCCAAAGAGTTTGACGCAGAAGATAATTTTGTTGTCGGCGCGAACATTGCAGGCTTCAAAAAAGTTGCCGATACCATGCTCGCCCAGGGTATTATTTAAATGTTCCATTTTTGTTTTAAAGGCCCCGAAAATAATTTTCGGGGCCTTTTTCTATTAATTTGAAGGGGTATTATAAATTCTTATAAAATTACATAAATATAGTTATTTCGCACGGCGTATTAAGTTATACTGTGAAAGCAAAAGGTTTTCCAGAAGTCTGGATTTAACCCCTTTGGAAAGGAGCGGCAAAATGGCAGAAATGAACCAACCTCTTGTCAGCGTTGTTATAACAACCTATAATCGCGGGTATTGCATTGCCAACGCTTTGAACAGCGTCCTTTCACAAACCTACCGTAATTTCGAAGTGATCCTGATCGACGACGGCTCCACAGACAATACGGAGCAGGTGGTGCGCGAACTGGGCGACGAACGGATTCTCTACCACCGCCTTCCTCAAAACAGCCATATCAGCGCCGCCTCCAACATTGGCCTTTCAATGGCAAAGGGCGAATTGATTGCCCGGCTGGACAGCGACGACCGGTGGCTTCCCGGCAAGCTTGAAAGACAGGTAGCCTATCTTGAAAGGCACCCGGAATACGGCGTTTGCTTTACCTATGCGGACCTTACCCCCGCCCTGAAAGAGGGGGAAAATCCCCCGTATTGACACCGAATTTTTGAAGCGGAAAACCGAAGCCAAGCTGAGTGGCTCCACGACCTTTATTTTACCGGAAACCGGTTTTGCAATACCAGTGCGCTTTTTCGAAGCAGTCTTTTAAAAACCGTCGGCCTTTATGATTGCTCTTTGATTCCTCTGCACGATTTTGATTTCTGGGTCAGGATACTGAAAAAAACAGGAGTTTATATTATTGACCAGCCCCTTACGGTGGTTCATTGGGATTCGGGAAAGGAAAGCGATAACGTAAGTGTGTCTTCAGACATCGCTTCAGAGCTCCGCCATTCCTATGAACTTTCTTATATCCGCGCACATTATTTTGACGGGATGGAGGACGGGCTTTTTCGTGAAGCCTTCCAGAAAGAATTCATCTGTCCGGATTTCTCAGATCCGGAACACCTTGCCTGTGAAAAGGCATTCCTCCTCTTCCTGAAACCAGAGGGCGATTTTGATTACCGGCGGCTTCATCACTTAGCGGGTGCGCACCGGCTCACCGAATTGCTCAACCATGAAAGCACCCGTAAAATTTTGGAACGGGACTACAACTTTATCCCAAAAGATTTCTACGCCTACACTGGCAGCGACTTTTACGGAACGCCCGTTTCTTCTGAAAAAGAACTGAAGCGGCTGCAACAGGCATTATCAGACGTACAGCAGCAATATGAGGATATGCAGCAGCAGTACAAGGTTTCCGAACAAAATTGCCAAGCGCTCATCCTAGAGGTACAAAACGCCAAAAGACAGCTTGAAGCAATTCAGCAATCAACCAGTTGGAAAATGACAAAGCCTATCCGTTTTGTAATGGATCGGTTGCATAAAAAAGGATAATTTTTTTAGGGCCGGCTGTTTGTACAATAACGCCGGCTTTTATTTTTTGGCAAACCTCTTGACAAGCCGAGTTCCATTCAGTATAATATCTAAGTACCTTTCAGGTATTTATAGTTCGAGGTGTGGCTCAGTTTGGTAGAGCGCTGCGTTCGGGACGCAGAGGCCGCAAGTTCAAGTCTTGTCACCTCGACCAACCGAAAAAGTCCGTAATCGTGGTAAAATCCCATGGTTACGGGCTTTTTCTTTGCTTATATAA
>CACXEO010000025.1 GCA_902766785.1 Oscillospiraceae bacterium
TAATCCCATCAATGTCAGAAGCTGTTGAGTTTAAAAACTGAAGTTTACTTCTTTGGGGTAATGTTGCACCATTTTTATCCAAAACTATATGGCCTGAAGAACCAGTGGATTCATAATTCACCCCATCTGTTGATGTTTCTATAACCTTATCGTCATTTAATCGAATAACGGATATATTGTCTGATAAAACTGCATCATTCAGCGTTTTTCCAAACTTGGTTCCGATTTCAGAAGAACCAGAAGAAGAAATAAGTGCATCAATAATTCCGTTTACCGCCTGAGCAACAATATTTTTGACAAGCTTATCAAAAACCGCTTTATTTTCATTTGCCGTTCCTGTTAACCTATCAGGAGCAGAAATAACGCCGTTATTCGCTATTTGATTATCTGTAATTTTGTTGTCTATTAGCGCCATATCCTCACCTCTTTACATAATTTCCTTTTGTGTACCGCTTGATAATACCGAAAACACCGAACCCCTCGTTTACCACCTCGTTTTTCACAAGTATTTGAAGGGTAATATATTTTTTAATCCGTCTATTAAACGGGACTACCTGGGGAGAATCGTTAGAATTAAAGGTGATTCTGGAAAAGTCAATATCTTCCCAGTCAAAAATATCCATCGTGGATCTTTTGACCTCTTTCCCGAAGTCCTTTTCTGTCCGAACAACAATCTGAGCGCTTGACCTTGTATACGGCTTTATCATTACGCCTGATCCGCGTTTTACCATGCTTTTTCTCACCATAAAATCTCCGTCGTCATCTGACTTTGTTGCCCAACAGCATGATATAGCATTTCCGTTATCGTTAAAACGCGCCATTGTTGTAATATCAGTATTGAACCGACAAAACTTTCCATCTGCCGTACCGAAGAACAAATCACCGTTTCGCTCCATAAAGCAAACAGCTGGAATATTGTCCCAGTAGTAGCACTCGTATACATAGTTTCCATTCGACTGTGACTTATATGATTTATCCTGTTTCCCATCGAGCACATAACAATGGCTGTTTATGCAAAGAAGATAATATCCGTTCCACTGAACCGCAACAGCGTTTTCCAGATTCTTTTCCTTGGTAAGTTCCGCATCTACAAAATAGCTGCGGTTTTGTACAGTGCGTTCTGCCGTAATGGTGTTTGATGTCAGTGCATAAATACCGGTTCTGGAAAGAAAAAGCGGCTCGTCAATCAGGTTTGCGAACGATTTTACGGCAACCGCGCCGATGCCGGAAACCCCCTGCTGGGTTGGGAAGGCCACCTTTTCCACAGCGGTCTCGGTCGCCTCCGAAACAAGCTTGGAAGAACGCAGGTAGATGGTGGAATCCTGCGAATTGTCCTCCTTGTGGATTGCCAGGTAGGAGCCGATCTTGGAATAGCCCATAATCCGGGTCTCCTGCGAGCCGATGTCGGCGTAGTTCTGATCGGGGAAATATGACGGGTCTTTAAACCAGCACCACCAGTCGGTAGCCGGGTAATCCGGGTTCCCGGTGAGGAAGGCCCGATCGTTGTTCCCAACGCCGTACAGCGCTGCAACCGTACACTTTTTAATCCGGTCCGCGTACCCATCCACCGTTTTGGAAAAGGTGATAAACACGTTATCCTGCTCGTCAACCTTGGGCTTTCCTGGGGCTGTGGTAAAGGTCACCTTTCCGGCAGTAGCATCCACCGTAAAGCCGGACGTCACTTCCTCGCCGTCTATCTCCACTTTGACCGCCGCACTGTCAAGCCCGGTCACGTCAAGCTGGTAGGCCTTGGTCGAGGCGTCACCAATAAATTTATTCATCCGTTTCGGCTGTAAAAGGTTTGCGTTTTCGTACGGCTCTCCGCTCCCGGCGTCCGCCGGTTTTTTCGCAATGGTGGTCGTTGGGATATATGCGATGTCCTCCACGCTTTTGAGCGTTTCGCTGTCATACACAAGATACTCGGCCCCTGTCAGAATCCATATTTTGTTCTCAAGGCAGAAGGAATCTCCTTTTCCGTTGTGGTAGCTCCCTTCAAAGGCCTCCGGTTCATTTTCTCCGTCCCAGTGGTAAAGCTTGTTCCCGGCGTGGATGATGATATGCTCCGTTCCGTCAATAATGCCCCTGTAAATCCCATTGATCGGTGCTTCAATGGTATATAACGCCCTCCATCCGGTTCTCTTTTCAGGAAATCCACCGCTGTCTGAAATGAGGTTAGGAGCATATGGAGACCGACTTTCGCTGATCTGGGTTGGGTCTGTTGAAAAGTCAACTCCTTTGAAATTTACGTATTTGGTAGAATGGATTTCTACATTTGAAGCTGGTATTTGAATGTTATTCATAAATATCTACCACCGTTTTCGGAATGCCTCTCATATAACTGTTTACAGCGTTAACATAGAGCTGTCTATAATACCCGGCCTTGCTTGTATCGTCATCGTCCATCATAATCATAGAGGCCAGCCCGTACGGCATTGCCCCCCTGGTTAGGTTATCGCAGTACGGTATAACCTCCTCCAGGCTTTCAATGTACGGAACATCAGCCAGGAGTTCCAGGTTTTGAGCTGTCCTGATTAAATTTTCAGTTTCAAACAGCTCCGGAATCATTAAATTGAGAAAGGAAACGGCGTTTTTTTCATACTCCGTCTCTGTTTCAAACATCAAATCCAGCGATATTTTCAAAATATCATTTCCTGTCATGTTTTCCTCCTATAGCAAAAAGGGAGACGGTTTCCCGTCTCCCCATTCAGCCTATTTACGAAGAAGTAAGAACCTGTTCCGTTACAGGGGAAGGAAACGCGCCTGCCTTGGTCGCGTAGCATTTTACTACGGTTCCCGCAGCCGTCACGTCGGAAGCCGTACCGGTCTTGGCAGTATTGCTGTAACGCGGGTCGCTGCCGTCGGTGGTATAGTGGTAAGTGCCGCCGGTCACGCCGGAAAAGGCGCCGGTAGCGGCCGCAACGGTCGGGGCCGCCAGAACGGTGCCCGCGCCGGACGCGGTATTGACCTCCACATAAATACCGCCGCATTTCGCTCCAAAGACAAAGCAGTCGTAATACTGCCGTCCTTCAATCAGGTTACCGGAAATCCCCGGAGGGTCTTGGTGGAGCTTGGTGTCGTTTAATTTAACCGGCGCGGTGGCGCTGTTTTTGTAAACGATCATAAAATTGACGTTTGCGGGCCAGCGGCCTTTTGGAACCCTGATAACGGCCATCCCGTCATATTCGCCCACCTGCCCCTTGGCAACGGCCTTTGTGCCGAGCTTTTCAAGCCCCAGGAACTCCGGCGAGAGCTTCAGGTAGGTGTAGACGGAGGCCGGGATAAACAGGGTTCTGTTTCCCTGCGGAACCTCCGCGTCGTCCAGCGCCTCGGTGCCGGCGGAAATCCGCTCGCAGACGTTCGACTTGGAAAGAGCCGCGGTGCTTCCTACGATTTTACCCGCCTTGGCAGAAAGGCTTTCAAATACATATTTGTCCATGGTGGGAACCGCACGTTCCGCAAGCTGAAGCTTGAGCATTCTCCCGGCGGCTTTCAGGCCCTGCTGGTCGGCGTTGTTTCCCTTATCGACTGTGAGCGCGAAGGATTTGTCCTGCGTCAGGGTCATTTCCTGAATGATGTCCTCCATCTCGGTGGGGGTGCCGTAACGGTTCGCGCCGCTGCGAGTGTAATCCACCATCGGGACGGTCTGCGGGGTCATAATTTTAACGGTTTTCACGCCGGACCAGTCGTATTCGGTAGACAAACGCCCGGCCACGAGGGATTCGGTGGTAAAATAAGTTGAAATTGTTTTGGACGCTTTATCAAGCAAATTAATTGCCATTCATTTTCACTCCTTAAATGCTGTTGAAGCCCATCAGGAAGTCGTCCGCCTCTTCGGGGGCGTCCCCCTGCAAGCTTCCGGTTGATTTCAGTTTGTTTTCTTCCGCTTTTCTGAGGGCGGCAAGCTCGTTTTTAAGCCGCCGGTTTTCATAGCTGCGGTAGGCGCTTAAAGGGCGTTCCCCGGCCGCCACAGCTTGGGCTACCTCGTCTGGAAGAGTTTTAATGTCCGGATATTCCCGGATCAGCTCGGCATAAGCCTCCTGCCTTTCAAGCTCGGCTCTGCGTCTTTCTTCTTCCGCGCTTCTGAGGTTCTCCTTTTCCTCAAGCTCCATCAGCCGTCTTGCTACGTCCTCCGGCACGCCGCGTTCAACCTGCGCCTTCAGCTGGCTGTCTTTGAGGGACTTTTCGCAGAATTGGGTATACTGTTCTACCGTCATGCCGCTGGCCTCCGCCATCTGCTCAACAAGCCTACGTGTTTCTTCATACTGTCCGGATTTCTCCCGCAGCCCGTCAAGCTCGCTTTTCACATGGTCGTAGTTCATCCCCTTCTGCGCCGCCGTAATCAGTTCGGAAACGGGCAGCTCTTTTTCCTCGCCCAGAAAATTCACCTTGTACTTCGGTTCCTCTTCAGAGGGAGCCTCCGATTCCGCTTCAGTCTTAACGCCGTCTTCATCCCGGGCATTGGTGTCCTGCCCGTCCGGCTCCTCGTGAAACAGCTCGTCGAAACCATCTTCCAGATTGGTGTCCTCTGTCAGATTCATTTCTTCATCCATTTAAAAAACTCCTTTTCCGCCGTTGGTGTCCCGGCATATATTCCTTAAGCCTTTCGGCTGTTAGGCAAATTAAAAACACCCGAGTAAGGGTGTTTTGCGTGTGTGTTTTAAAGTTTCCACGTCTTTCATATAATTGCTACATGACAGATTCCTGCATGTCTGGATTATAATAGTTTCCTGATCCGTTTCCGTAGATTGTTTCAGGTACAGACCCGTTTTGCATATCGGACATAGTTCCATTTAAACCGCCTCCCATTATAGCCTGCTGAAGCATTTGATCCTGTTCCTGCTTCTCTTTCAGCTTTTTGATGATATCGCCTTTGTTCTTGATATACCCGTTCGGGATTGCTTCAAGATATGTAACAGCATCCGTGATAATCCCCTTTGAGAAAAGGTTATCCGTTGTCTGTACCTGCATCAGCTCTGACCAGTAGGTAGATGCTCCAATGTCAATGTTCAGCTTGAGGAAGAGGTTTTTCAGACGGCCAAAATCGAACAGCGTATTTACCGTCTCCCCGTTTTCATCTGTATAGGAAACATCGCGCATGCCGTAGTTTTCCGCCATAATATCAAGGAAAATACGCACATAATCCTCCACAAACTGGTAAAAGCTCATTCGTTGCAGTTCAAGCGGCATTGCTGATGCCTTCTGGGTCGCAATAATCGCCGATGTGTTGTCAGGCTTAATATTTCCAAGTGCCGCATCAGAAGCGCCCATTGTATCACGGGTATAGCTGATAACGTTATCAATCATCTGCAAAACCTGAGAAGACATATCCGCGGTGACGGTCTTTGTGTTTAAAACCATATTCGGGTCGCCTGTTACCGGAATTGCTTCACCCACTCTGTTTGAAAATCCATTTGGAAAATATGCCTGATTATACACATATTTCGGAAATGCCATATTTTTGACGTGCTGCATACTCATGGCAAACATTTTATTGATAAATATCTGGTTCGGAATCAGTCCGGTTAAACATGCCTGCCCATGCATGGAATTTTTAATTTTATCCCATGAAAACCACGCCAGAGGATATCTTTTATATCCTAAATCTGTTTCCGGCTTTATAACGGTATTGGATACCGTTTTCATGTAACGAACCGTCCCGTTTTCTTTCCAGAATTTAATTAATACCGTGCACTTTCCGTTTTCATTTTCTCGATTTACTCCGTTTGGATCATCGTCAGCTACAATACCGGAAATATCTTTGATGTTGTTTTTCTCGGCTTCTTCAATTACCGATTGAACCATTTTCCGAAACGATATGATGATGTATGGCTGCTTCTGAACCTCCCAGACCTGGGGGTTTCCAAAATACACATTGGTGTTGTCAATCTCTTCGCATTCAATCCGCCCGAATACGTTGTCCGCGGCCTGAACGTCCGGGTTGAACCAGAAATACATACATGCGTCGCCATCTACGGCGGCGTTCCGGATTGCATCTCGGTTTTTGGAAGTCATCCCGCAATTTTCCATAATTTCGTCAAATTGGTTGGATAAAATGCCCATGATGTATTTGCCGTCATCGTCTGTGATACCGCCAAACGGTTCTACATTCACGCCGATATCATCTGAAACAAGGGTTGAGACAAAGTAGGAAACTACTCTTTTCAAAATATTAATGACCGGTTTATCAAGGTCAGGAGCGTTTACACCTTCCCATTGATTTCCAATAAAAAAGTTTTCATTCTGCTTAACCGTTTCATATAGTCCCTTGTTTCCTATACTTTGTTTGTAGGAAACACCGATTTCATATTCCTGCCATATTTCATGCGGCTGTTTTTTAATTTTCATTGTCTACCCCCGGTTGAGAAGTTCCGTCGTATCGGAAAAAGTTTTCCCATTGTTTTGTCATTCGATTATCAGTATGTTCAAGTGATCTTTTCAACATTTCATTTTCTGCTTTCAGCGCCTTGTTTTCTTCTTCCAGCTTTTTATATTTTAAAAACATTCTATCCTCCAAAAGAAATAAAATTATCAATTTGACTTTCAAACTCAATATATGATTCATCCGGCTCAATCGGTTTCTGGGCCGGTGTAGGTCTACCAGCTACAAAATACCGGATCGCATCTGGACCATGTGTATATTCATGAGGTTCTGTTGCGACATCATCCGGATTTTTGGAATCATAAATTAAAGCCGGTATACACCGAATCAGATTGATACAATTCCGGAACACCAGAAGATTAGCAGATAGCCGTCCGGTTTCATCCTGTACAGGCTTCAGCCATTCTTTCATGTCAAGCCAGCCCTGCGCTCTGTTGTTCTGCGCTTTTATAAGCGGGATTCCGTATTCTGCAAAGGCATCTGCAACGCTCCTTCCGGTGTCCTGCCGCCGGTTCCACAGGTCTGGTGGAGCATACCAGGCGTAGATCGGTTCATCCGTCATCGACTTTACAAGCCGCGCCGCGTCCGACATAATCAGACCGCTTTGATAAACTTCCCGGTAAACATAGGCTTTTCCCTGCTCGTCCAGGGCAATCCAGTATCCTGCCAGCATGTCGAGGCCATAGTCCATTGTAAAAAATATTCTCCAATTAGATGGAATTGTGAACGGCTCTATTACATGTATTTCCTCTTTCCACTCCGTGAAATACTGACCAACGAATAAATTCCAGTTTCCTTCCAACCAAGCTTTCCGCAAATCTTCGGGGAGCGATTCCAGCATTTTTACATATTCCGCGTCCTGTTGGAGGAGCGCGGTGTTGTCGTAGACCTTCGCCGGAATAAACAAATAATCATCCGGATTTTCTCCTGTTTTAAACTGCCGGTCTATAAACAACCTTTTCACCCATGCATGGCCAACTCCGCCCGGGTTACAGGTAAGATAAATTCGTTTTGGAAACTTATTGGCACCACGAACACACGCTTTTAAAATATCAAACCATTTTTCAGGAATTTGGGTTGCTTCATCAATAAAAATCACATCGTATTCATTTCCCTGGTACTGTAGCAGATCGCTTTCGTTATCGCAGTATCCAAATTTAAGACGGCTCCCATTTGGGAAGGTAAAAGATTTATCTGTTTCTTTGTATATGGCAATACCTTTTAGCTCTGACATTAGCGGAATGATATGATTTTCTCGTAATTCCGGGTAGGTTCTACGCAAAAGAAGAATCTTAATCCCGGAATAGTTTAGAGCTAATAACCATGCTTTTTTGCGAACGGCCCAGCTCTTCCCTCCGCCTCTTGCTCCGCCATATGCAATAAATTTATTTTTGGCAGTAAAAAACAGCCGCTGTTTTTCATTCGGCTGTTGTATTGTAAGGTTACTCGGCATAGTCTTTCAGCTCGCCCTCAAGAACTACCCGTAAGGTCGTGTCAAAATCCCCGTCAATCGGCTGGGCGGCCTTTCCGTAAACCCGGTTCAAGATTTCTTTCGCCGCATCGAGCCGGAAATTCATACCGGCGTTTTCGTTGGTTACCGTTTCGATCAGCAGCTTCGCCGCCTCCGGGGTAGCTTCCTTGAGCATTTTCTTAACGCCCTCCGGCACTTTGGGCCTGCCGCTTGGGTTGCCCGATTTTCCTTTCTGAAACTTTCCTGTTTTATCCCTGTTACCAGGCATACTTTCACCTCTTTTTTAACGCCGCTAACCCCCGCCCCGGTTTTTCCCAGCGCGGCGTTCTTTCCCGCTTTGACCAAAAAAGCATCCGCCGCAAAGCAGATGCTCCTTATATTTTTCTATACTGCCATTTTAGCACCGTATAAGCGGACAAAACGGACAGCTTTTAACCTTTTTCCAAAAAACGGTCAACCGCTTTCCGCATCCCGTCCGCCGTATTATTCCCTCCAACCGCCCTTGCCACATGCCGCCACGATTTTCCGTCGATATACCGCAGCTCCA
>CACXEO010000026.1 GCA_902766785.1 Oscillospiraceae bacterium
CCGGTATTCCTATATCTAATGGCACAAAAGGACATTGTATCTAAACGGGCAGAAACCTCTAAACTTAAAACTGCCATTGAAAGCGAAAAGCGGCGCATTCAAGACCTTGACAAACTGATAGAGCGTATCTATGAAGATCAAGTCCTCGGCAACATCTCCGCCGAACGCTATGCAAGAATGTCGGTCAATTACGAGAACGAACAACGCACCCTTATCAATAAGGTGGCAGAGGACGAAAAGAAACTCGCCTGCATTGAACAGACGAGCCTTGACTTGAAAACCTTATTGAAGGTTCTGCGAAGCAGTACATCCTTTGAAGAATTGACACCAACCCTTGTGAACTCTCTGATCCGCAGGATTGAGGTTCATAACAACGACAAATCAAGCGGTCATTGCTATGTGAAGGTGGACATCTACTTCACGGCTATCGGATTGATTGACATTCCCACAGAGGACGAAATCAAAAGCCTTATGGCTAAAATCAAAGCAAACCCGCAGGAATACAGGCTTACCGCCTGAAAAAGAGAAAACGGTGCAACCCCGATTGTGGGGTTACACCGTATCCCTGCCAAAAACATCCTTATGGGGCTTTGGCTAACATCCCGCTCTTTTTAAAGCTTTGACTAACCAAGGTAGGATTTCAAAATTTCCTCAGCTTTGGCATGATCGTCTGAAACACTCATAAAAATATAATTGCCGCTGCTTTTAATGACCGCATTGTCAAGCTTCGGAACCTCTTCCGGGCCGTAGTCGGCATAGCCGTCCCTCTGGTACTTAATCCGCTCCTCGAGCGCTGTTTCCGCTATTTTCACATCATCAGCATGATTCAGTTCAATTGCGACAATTTCTTCCGCCGTCGCGCCAGAGCTTGTATAGGCAACCGCCTGCTTAATGAAGCTCCGGTCAATTTTGTAAACGCTGTCAAACATATCGTCGGTAAGTTTTCCAAGTTCGTCTTTATAGGTGATCTGGGTCATAAGGTCGTCAGCCACCTTGTTGATGTCCACATCTTTGGCGGGTTCACCTGCACAGCCGCCCATAAAACACAATAGAACCATTGCAATAACCGCAACCGCAATTTTTTTCATAAATACGCTCCTTTTTTCTGTTATTTCCGTACGGTATGGGTCATAAGATAATCCCGCCAGACCATACAGTATTTTTTGTTTAAATGCACCCCGTCGCTGCTGGCCTCATGGATCAGCAACCCGTCTTTCATAACAGATTCCGCGGAATTGACATAATAGACCTGTTTTTGATTAACCATATCCTGAATTAAGCTGTTAAATTTATTAATATTTTCGTTATTGTAAATGGGGTCTCCGTTTTTCTTGTCGGACACCGGCAGAATCGACTGCACATATACAATTGCGTTAGGGTTGTACTTTTTCACCGCATCAACCAGCGCACCATATTTCTGGATAAAGGCGTTCGTATTGGTCCAGCCCAGTTCGTTGATGCCAAGCATGATATAGACTTTGCCGAACTGCTTCTGTTTAAGCGCGTTCATAACAGTCTGCTGGGTTCCATCCGGTGCAGTAATAACCTCTTTTGTATTGACTGTTTCAACTGAAAGCCCTTTATATACAAAATAAGTTGCATTATCGAGCTCACTATATAACTTAAAGCCTTCTGAACGGGAATTCCCTATAAAAAGCGCATCACTGAAATATGAACGGTCCACCGCTCCTGATTCAGGAACCGGCTTGTCGTGAGTAGAGGCAGCACCGGGCTGTTCTTTACTTGAATCGGTACTTTCGCTTATTTGAGACTGGGAACTGTTTGACTGGGACTGGGATGACAAGGAAGACTGCTGCGACTGCCAACTGTCCATAATGGTGTCAGGCCTCAAGGTACTGGCAGCGGTGCTTCCACCGCTGGCCCCACCGCCGTTTAGCGCAATCACGGTGGCAACACCCGCCAGGACAACCGCTATAACGATCATGAAAATCACAAACACTTTTGCATGATTTTTCGGCTTTTTACTTTTGTAAACATATACTTTTTTCTTTTGTGCCATACCCAATATCCCCCACAAAGTCTTACAATATTATACGTCATACATTACAGCCGAAGCAACCGCTTTTTCAAACGCTTGCATAAAAAAAACACCGGAACGCAGAGCAGAAACCACAGAAAACAATACTGCAGGCAGATCTGCCCGCAAACGTTTCCGCGCTTCTTGGAATAATCCCATACATTCAGGTGAAAAAGACGGTTGACAAAAAGGCCTACAACAAATTCAACCGCCGTGATAATGGCAGCGCCGCAAAGGCACTTTTTCCACAGCTTCATCGAAAAGTTTTTTATGTTGAGTATATACAGCCACAGCATACTAATCCCACCGGCGAAAAGCATGGACCAGTGGGTAAACCCGCGCCAGAATATTTCCAGCAGCCCATAGCCGAGGGAGCCGACCGTATATATAATTGAATATTCTTTCCATTTTCGCATTCTAATTCACCCGATATTTAGAATGCGCCGCTTTTATTTGTTTATGTTTCTATTATTTCACATTCTCAGTTTTTTTCAAGAACAAATTGTTACTTTTACAAAAAATTTGACAAAAAGTTTTTAAGTAAGCTATACTGATACTCAGCTAAAGGCTATAAACCATTATAATTCCAATTATTACAACATTCTATGCAGAAAGGCCGTTGCAACATGAAGCCAGATAGGCAAATATCGTTATTATCGTTGGCTATTCCCATTTTGGTAGAGCAGGTGCTCCGCAACTTTCTTGGGACGGTCAACGTTTTTATGCTCGGGAATTATTCTGACAGCGCAGTCGCCGCCGTCGGCGTCGCAAACCAGATTATGAGCGTTGTCCTTGTGACCTTTACAATGATTTCCTCCGGTTCCGCAGTTGTAATCAACCAAAGCCTCGGCGCCCGAAAAGACAAAGAAGCCGGGCTCATCAGTATGAACGCTATAGGGATCAGCGTCCTGCTCGGCGGGGTCGTCAGCCTGTTCCTCATTGTTATGGCCGTTCCGATTTTAAACCTGATGGGGCTTGAGCAGGATTTAATCGGCGGAGCCGCAATTTATTTGCAGTGGGCGGGCGGCGCTTCGATCATGATTTCAGTCTCCAGCACCATATCAATCCTGTTCCGCTGCTACGGCAACGCAAAAATACCGATGATTGTCGTCATGATTATCAACGTGATTAACGTACTTGGGAATTACTTTGTCATTTTCCGCCCTTTCCCCTTTATACTCGAAGGGATTGAGGGTGTTGGAATCGTCCGCTTTATCAGTGAAACAGCCGGCGCCCTGCTGCTTATTTTGCTTCTTGCCCGTGCAAAATTCAGCCATTTCCGGCTGACCAACCTCTGGAAAATTAAACTGCGCACTTTAAAACAAATCGTAAGCATCGGTTTCATGTCAGGCGCGGAAGGTATCTCATACATGCTATCCCAGGTTGTGACGACCGGTTTCCTGACCGCTTTTGGGGCGGCTGCGCTCTCCGCCAAGGTCTATGTCAACACCGTGGACTACTACGCCTATGTCATTGGTATGTCGATTGGACAGGCGGCGCAGGTAATTGCTGGGCAGATGATGGGGGCCGGAAAGCTTGACGAGGCTTACCGGTTTATCAAACGGAAATGGCGTACCGTCTTTCTCTGCAACGCGGTGATTTCTACCATAATTTTTATTTTCCACCGGCCAATTATGGGGCTGTTTACCTCAAGCGAAGAAATCATCTCCCTTTCCATGCCGCTTTTTGCGCTTTGCATTGCCATTAACATCGGGCGTTCTTTAAACCATTCTTTTAACTATGGGCTGCGGGCATCGGGCTATGTTTTCTGGCCAATGATCATCGCCGCATGTTCTATCTGGCTTGTTAACTGCGGGCTCGGTTATATTTTTGCTATCCCCTGCCAGCTGGGAATTGTTGGTTTGTGGATTGGAATGGCAGCTGATGATGTGCTCCGCGGGCTTGCTACCATGGGGATCTGGCTGAGCCGGAAATGGGAAAGCGCCGTTTTATCCATGCGGCGTCAATCAGAACTTGCTGAAAAAGAACTTTAGGAATAAAGGTGGGATCAGTCTGAATCAAGAAACTCATTTCTCCAAACGCACCCTGCCGGAAGTTCTGACAAGGCTTTTCCTTTTTTCAATTGGCGTTTCCATCATCGCGGCGGGAGGCAGTTTATTTATTCTCTCCAATACCGGTTCTGATCCATTCAACGTTTTCATGCAGGGTGTAGCGCGGATTCTGCATATTTCAAACGGAATCTCCTGTATGGGAATCAACGCGGTATACCTTGTGGTAATTTTTATTTTTGCCAGAAATTATATTCGGATTGGAACAATTGCCTCTATCTTTATCTGCGGCCCTATGATCGATCTTGTTTCTTCTCTTTTATCGCCTTACCTGAGTGGGCAGGAGGCTTTGTGGATCAGAATTCCGGTTATGCTCGCCGGAACCATAGTTTTAAGCTTTGGCCTGGCTATGGTAATGAGCGCGGATGCTGGCGTTGCTCCAAACGACCTGGCCTCTATCATCATCAGCGATAAAACGCATATTGCTTTCCGTTGGGTGAGGATTGCCGTTGATTCCACACTGGTTCTCCTGGGATTTCTACTCGGCGGCGTTGTTGGAATTGGAACAATTGCAGGGGCAGTATTAACCGGGCCCACCGCACAGTTTTTTTCGCCATTTCACCTTAAGCTTACACGCCGTGTCATCCAAAGCGCGCTTCGTTTACTGAAAAAGGGGGAGCTTACCAATGAAAACATTTAAAGCGGAACTGGTTTTAAACGCCGGGGCGGAACTTGCAGAAGGGCCGCTTTGGAGTGAGGATGAACAAAAACTTTATTGGGTTAACATCAACGTCGGTGAACTGCACCGGTTTGATCCCGTTGCCGGTAATGATGAAACCTTTTTCTGCGGAGAACCGATTGGAACTGTTGCCCTACGAAAAGACGGCGGCCTCGTCGGCGCGCTTAAAAGCGGGATTTACCTGCTCGACTTTGAAAACGGATTGATGCAAAAACGGAAACTTACCGACCCGGAGCCAGGTACCCCAAACCGGTTTAACGACGGAAAATGCGACCCCGCCGGGCGCCTGCTTGCAGGAACCTGTTACGCCCCCCTGCCGGATAACGGAAGGATTGACGGCGGCTTTTACAGTATAGAAGAAGACGGTTCCTGCCAGACCCTGTTAAACGGTATTTCAATCTCAAATGGACTTTGTTTCCGTGCCGATCATAAAATCCTATATTATATTGACTCGCTCAACTATGCCGTAACCGCTTATGACTACAATCTCTCTGACGGCTCTCTTTCCAATCCGCGGACGGCTGTAACAATTCCCAGGGAAATTGGCCTGCCGGACGGTATGACCATCGACGAAAACGGCAACCTATGGATCGCTCTTTTCAAAGGCGGCAAAGTGCTGTGCGCCAACCCTGAAAGCGGCGAAATCCTTGCCGAGGTCGAGGTCCCCGCTCAGAAGGTAACCTGCCCGGTCTTTGGCGGACCGGATTTTTCCACCCTTTACATCACGACTGGGTGGGAAAACAGCACACCTGAGGAACGAAAAAACGACCCGCTCGGCGGCGCTCTTTTCGCCGTCAGGCCGGGGGTGAAAGGGCTTCCCTCTTTTAGATTTGGAAAATGAAACAATTAAAATATGGAGTTTTTTCTGTTGCCAGCTTAAAAACGCTCTTACTTTTCGTTTGTATAATAAAAAGGCCCGGAAACCTTCCGGGCCTTTTTCGCAATCAAATTATTGATTTTTTATCTCTGTCATCAATTTCTCCATTCAACAGTTTCATCCATTCTTTTTCTTGGCCTTGGAGCCGGGGATTCTTCGGTATATCCTATTGCTATAGCTGCCGCAAGTTCACAGCCGGCCCGCAGCCAATCGCACAATTCCCTGTGGGCAAAGTAGGTGTCGCAGATCCATAAGCTGCCCAATCCCAGTTCAGTTGCCGTCAGGGCCATATTCTCAACCGCCGCCCCGATGGACTGCGCATTACAAATTTCATAAATCCGCTCCTCTGGCGTTAAAGGGCGCCTGATGCCTAAGCCGAGCGGATTAATGACAAAAATTACAACCGGAGCCTGCTGCATAATGCTTAACGTATATTCCGCACCGCTTAAATACTTTGCGCTTTCCGGGAGTAAAGGGGCGTTCTTTTCCCTTTCCAATCCGGTTTGAAATACTTTCAGCATTTCTTTTTTGATTCGCCGGTCACAACAACAAATTCCCATGGCTGCCGATTTTTGGACGACGGCGCCAGCATTCCTGCCTTAATAATCTCATCGACAAGCGGCCGGGGTATCGTTTCGTCTTTATAACTGCGTATACTGCGTCTGGCCGCAATTGCATTTAACATATGCTACCCTCCTTAACTGAATTTGTCACGCCTTGTGGTTTGACAAAATAATATCTCCCTGCGCCAGCGTATTTTTTAGACAAAGCGCAATGAAACATACCCAATCGCGGCTTCATTTCATCGTGCTCAAACAGTTTTTCCTGTTTGAGCGCCAACCGGACTTTTTATCTTGTTATAGGCAAGGACTGAAATTCAGTGTTCACAAGTTTAACAATGACAGCGCCTGTTAAACACCGTATGGTTCCAACCGCTTGAGAAGTGTTTCCAGATCATCCTGTGAAAACAATTCCGGATAGAGCACGGTCAGTGTTTTTAAGGGCATTTCGCGGAACATCGCGTCAATCATTTGAGGGTTGAGGGCGCCGTCCTGGTCGTTAATACGCTCTTTGGCGGTATAGCGGTCAACAAAAAAGCTGATTTCTTTTTTGGCTTCCGGGTGTTCCAACACTTCCCGCACCGTCATATACGGAGATACTTTCAGCCGAGGAACCCTGCCAGGCCGCACCATGATTTTTTGTTCCAACCGGATATCCGCCGGTGTGGAGCCAACCAGAATGCGGTGGAAGCCCGGTTCGCAGAACCAGCCCTTTTCACTGACATTATAGTAAGCGAAGCTGCGGGAATCAAGCCTGAAAGTAACAATTTTGCTTTCTCCCGGATTTAGGAAAACTTTTGAAAAACCTTTGAGTTCTTTTGGTGCGCGGTCAGCCTGGATGCCGGGAGCCGCAATGTAAAGCTGTGCAACTTCTGCCCCTGCCCGGTCCCCGGTATTGGTGATACGGCAGGTAAGGATAAGAACGTCTTCTTCTTCAAACTCCTCTTCATCCAGCTTTAAGCAGTCATATGAGAAAGACGTATAACTCAGGCCATGGCCGAACGGATATAAAACCGGAATTTTCTTTTTATCATAATAACGGTAGCCTGTATAAATCCCTTCGCGGTAATCAACACGCCCCTGCGCGCCCGGAAAGTTCAAATAACTCGGGTTATCTTCCAGCCGAAGCGGGAATGTCTCAGCAAGCCGTCCGCTTGGATTTTTGTCCCCATACAAAATGTCGCATACGGCGCCGCCAGAGGCCTGCCCTCCCAAATACCCCTCCAGGATTCCATCTGCAAGCGGTTCCCAGGGCATTTCCACCGGGGCACCATTTGACAGCACGACAATGATATTGCTGCAAACACCGGCGAGCAGTTCAATCAGCCTGTTTTGGTTCGGCGGCAGCCGCAGATGGGTGCGGTCGTACCCCTCTGATTCATAAAAATCAGGCAGGCCAGCCATTACAACGACTTTATCGGCTGTTTTTGCCGCCGCAAGCGCCTTGGCCTCAAGCTTTTCGTCTATTTCGTCCGATTTTGCCGAAAAACCTTTGGAATAAGAAAATACGATCCCCCTCTCCTTCAATGCGTCAAGCAGGGAGGTTGTTCTCAAAGGTTGAATGTGTGAACTGCCTCCGCCCTGATAACGCGGCGTTTCCGCAAATCCACCGACGAAAAGAACTTTATCCTCCTTTTTCAGCGGCAGGACGCTTTCTTTGTTTTTAAGCAGAACCATGCAATCCGCCGCTGCCTCACGGGCGAGGCGGTCATGTTCTTCCACTGAATAAGATACGCCCTCTTTCTGCCGTTTTACAGCCCCAAAAACAAAGGTTAAAACCCTCTCAACGGCACGGTCGAGTTTCTCAATTGCCAGTGCGCCGCCTTGAACAGCATTTTCAATTTCATCATTAAAAACGCCGTTACAGCCCGGCATTTCCAGGTCCAGCCCAGCGGCTACACATTCCGCCCGCTCTTTGATAGCGCCCCAGTCAGTCATCACAAAACCATCAAACCCCCACTCATGTCTCAAAACATCGGTCAGCAGCCTTTTGCTGCAGGCAAGCGGCATCCCGTTTACCGAGTTATAGGAACACATTACAGTGGCAGGCTCCGCTTCTTTTACAGCCGTTTCAAAACCAGACAGATAAATTTCCCGAAGGGTACGTTCGTCAATCTGTTCGTCAATCCGCATCCGCATGGTTTCCTGATTGTTGGCACAGAAATGCTTAAGAGACGTTCCCACCCCCTGCGACTGAACTCCCAGAACATGGTGTTTTGCCATCTGCCCGGAAAGATAGGGGTCTTCAGAAAAATATTCAAAATTCCGTCCACAAAGAGGAGAGCGCTTAATATTACAGGCAGGCCCCAGCACAATCGAGATTTTTTCTGCCTGCGCTTCTTCGCCGATTGCCGCGCCAATTTTTTCCAACAGTTCCCGGTCCCAGGAAGAAGCCAGTGCCGCTCCCGACGGAAAACAGGTTGCGGAAGCAGTTTTCTTGTTTTCGTCCATTTTCCGCAAACCGTGCGGACCGTCCGTCATCATAACTGACGGGATTTCGAGCCGTTCCACCGGCTGGGTGTGCCAGGAGTCAAACCCGCTGACAAGCGAACACTTTTCTTTCAAAGTGAGCTTGGAAACCAACGATTTAATACCATCCATTTCATTCCCTCCTACACCGAAACTATTCTTTTTTTATTATGGCATGGCTGAAACAGTTTGACAAGCTGAAATCAAAGACTTTTTTCGACCTTTTTACCCAAATTTTACACCTGAACCTCCTCATCTCCCTATGGAAACCTGAGGGAATTTAGGGTATAATAACCATAAAGGCAGTTTGTGTTTTTTACCGCATTTCCTTTCGGCAAATGCACAGCCGCTGTACAAACCGCAAAAGCAGAATCCCCCGCCGCACTGTTATTAAAAAATCGCGGGGTACCAACGAAAAGAGGAAAGTCAATGAGCGAACGAGCAGGAAACGACTACAGCTATACCGAAAACCGGGAACTGAGCTGGTTAAAGTTCAACCTCCGGGTATTGGAGGAAGCCGACTGCCCGCAGACACCGGCTTTTGAACGGCTAAAATTTATTTCAATTTTCACCAGCAACCTGGATGAATTCTATATGGTGCGGGTCGGCAGCCTTTTTGATCTCGCTCAGGCGGGGGACCTGGAACCCGACAATAAATCCGGTCTCACCTGTGCAGAACAGCTGGAGGCAATCTATAAAGAAACCCCCGGGCTGTATAAGCAGAGGGACAAATCTTATCAAAGCGTTGCACAGGCACTGGAGGAGCACCACATCTGCCGCCCGTGCTTCGACGAGCTGACGGCAAATGAACGCAAATATATTGATAAATATTTTAAGCGCTCTGTCCTCCCGCTCCTTTCCCCACAGGTGGTGGATAATATGCACCCTTTCCCCCACTTGAGCAACAAGCAGCCCTATGTTGCGGCTCTTCTGCGGCACGGGAAAGAGGAGTACTACGGATTGATTCCCGTTTCCCCCGCGCTGGGCCGAATCATTGCTCTTCCTGAAAGCGACCTGCGTTTTGTATTGTTGGAGGATGTAATTCTTGAATATGCAGAACAGGTTTTTGAGCAGTATAACGTCACCGAAAAAACAGTGATCTGTGTGACGAGGAACGCCGATATCGACACTGATGAAGGCCTTTACGACGCCGATATCGACTTCCGTCAGCATATGAAAAAAATCCTCAAAAAGAGGGCGCGGCTCGCCCCGGTACGCCTTGAATCCGCTTCCCCCATGAGTAAAGATTTACAGCGGTTCCTCTGCGAACGGCTCTCTCTCAAAAACGAGCAGGTCTTTGTAAGCAAAGCGCCACTCAATATGTCCTATGTTTTTGCACTTGAGGACATGCTCCCTTCAGCAGATAAACAGCTTCTTATCAACCAGCCGTTCCAACCGCAGAATACGCCAGAGCTTCACCCCCATCAGAGTGTGATCCGGCAGGTTCTCAAAAAAGACGTCATGCTTTCCTATCCTTTTGAGAGTATGAAACCGTTCCTCACCCTTATCAAGGAGGCGGCAAACGATCCGGACGTCCTTTCCATTAAAATCACCCTCTACCGGATCAGCCGGGAGTCGAAACTCGCGGAGTCGTTGATAGAGGCTGCTGAGAACGGGAAGGAAATCACAGTGTTGATGGAGCTGCGTGCCCGCTTTGACGAACAGAACAACATTGAATGGGCGCAGCGGTTGGAAGAGGCTGGCTGCAACGTCATCTATGGTTTCGACGGCTACAAGGTCCACTCCAAAATCTGTTTGATTACCCGGAAGGACCGTTCGAGAATCCAGTACATCACCCAGGTGGGAACGGGGAACTACAACGAAAAGACCTCCCGGCTCTACACCGACCTTTCCCTGATTACCGCAGATCCGGGCATCTGTGCCGACGCGGTAAACTTTTTTAAAAACATGGCGCTTGCCAACCTGGAGGGAAACTATCAAAAGCTCTGGGTCGCGCCCTACAGCTTAAAAGCCAACGTCATCAAAAAAATTGACCAGGAAATTACCAAGGCGAAGCTGGGGCGTCCAGCCGCCATCCTGATGAAAATGAACTCACTGACCGACCGCGACATAATAGATAAGCTTGCAGAAGCGTCCCAGTGCGGCGTTCCGGTACAGCTGATTATCCGCGGTATCTGCTGCCTGATACCCGGTATTCCCGGAAAGACTGAAAACATCACGGTCATTAGTATTGTGGGAAGGTTTTTGGAACACTCCCGGGTTTACTGCTTTGGCACAGGAGCCGAAATGGAGCTCTACATTGCCTCGGCAGATATGATGACACGCAACACCCAGCGCCGTGTGGAAATTGCCTGCCCTGTAGAATACCAAAAGCTCAAAGAACAGGTTTACAAAATGCTCCAGATCATGCTGGATGATACCGTTAAAGGCCGGAAGCTGCATCAAGACGGACAATACCGTTTCCGTGACCGGGAGCCTTTTGCAGAAGCCAGTCAGGAACGCTTCATGGCACTCGCGGCCGAGCGTTCCCGCAGCGGCATATCCGCCAAAGAAAAACCGGAATCTTTTATGCAAAAAGTCAAACATTTCTTTCACAAAGCATAAAGGTTGATTTTTACCGTCAAAAAAGCTAAAATATGTTATGTTGTTCTAATATTTAACATAATTTTCACTCAAACAAGGAGTTTTAGCAGATGGAGCAGACCATTCAGGCCATTCTGAGCCGCAGAAGCATTCGAAAATATAAAGCCATCCAGGTGAGCGAAGAAGAGCTCGGCACCATGCTGGAAGCGGGCCTTTACGCACCGAGCGGCGGAAACTGTCAGTACACCCGTTTCACCGTCATTCAGAAACCCGAGGTTCTGGCGGAACTCAAGCGGATTGTCGAGCAGGAATTTAGCCGGATGGAAGTCACTGAAGGGATGTATAGAAGCAAAGTTCACGCCATCCAGGCGGCCAAAAAGGGCGGGTACGATTTTATTTACAACGCCCCTACTTTGATTGTCGTCACCAACAAAAAAGGGCACGGCAACGCAATGGCCGACAGTGCTGCGGCAATTGAAAACATCCTGCTGGCTGCAACCTCTATGAATATAGGAACCTGCTGGATCAATCAGCTCACCTGGCTGTCGGACGACCCGGTTCTGCGCGGCTACCTGAAAGAATTCGGCATTGAAGAGGGCGAAGTGATTTGCGGCAGCATTGCAGCCGGCTATTCCGACCAGCCCCAGGCAAAAGCGCAGCCCAGAAAAGAAGGGCGCGTTCAGTTTGTGAAGTAAAAAAAGCGCCCGATGATTATCGGGCGCTTTTCCAGCGCTATCAGAAAAACAATTCCATTTTTAACCAGATCAGAACATTCCCGCTTCCTGTAACAACCGTCATATTTCCTCTTTCCCTGCTGCAAAAGCGTGTTACCCCTCAACTACTTTGACAAAGAAACTCCGGCTGCGCGGGCCGTCAAATTCACAGAAATAAATTCCCTGCCACATTCCAAGCAGGGGTTTCCCCTCCTCCACAATCACTGTTTCGGAGCAGCCGACACAGCTTGATTTAAGATGGGCAGCCGAATTGCCTTCCATATGCCGGTAAGCCGGAAAATCCGGATAAACTGCGGATAACCCAAAAAGCAGGTCGTCTTTGACATCCGGGTCGGCATTTTCGTTAATAGTAATAGCTGAAGTGGTATGTGGCGTATAAACAACGCAGATACCGGAACGCACCCCACTTTTCAGAACAGCATCCTGTACTTGGAGCGTAATATCGTAAAGCCCCTCTTTTTCCGTACGAAGTTTATATTCAAACATTTTCATCACCTTTTTCCTCCCTTTAACAGCCAACGAACAAATTCGCCCGTCCTCGCCAAAAAAACAAGTTTGCTATACAGCGGTATATTCCGGCGCCCCTTACTTAAAGTTATAATACAAAATGCACAAATTTACAACATTACTTTTTTCATTTAAATGGCTAAAATAAAATTGACAAATTTCCTCCCTCTGCTTATAATAAAGTACAATAGGCGTTGACGGGGAAAAGTAAGCGTTATGGAATACTTAGGGAGGGGGCGCCGTGACTGGAAGCGGCCCTGTACAGAAATGATGCTGAAGTTCGCCCCTGAGCCCGGCCGGTGAAATGCCCAGTAGTCGGCCGCGTGATTCCGCGTTAAGGAAAAGGCGGTTAGCAGGCCGCTGGAGTGCACCGGTTTTCCGGTGAATATGGGTGGTACCGCGAAATGATCCTTTCGTCCCATGATTCTGGGGATGAAGGGGATTTTTTATGGCCTTTTACAGCCGTCATCTTTCCCCTTTTCCCACCGGCGTTTTTCCGCGCCAAAACATTACAACGCCGTTACCGGCAGAATGGAAGGTACAAGTATGAGTAAAATCTGGAGTCCTATGGAAAGCCTGAGCCGCGAGGAACTGAGAAAAATTCAGAGCGAACGCCTGGTGAGTACCGTTAAGCGGATGTACGAGAAAACCGATTACTTCAAAAAAAAGATGAAAGACGCCGGTCTGGAACCGGGCGACATTAAATCGGTCGACGATCTGTACAAACTCCCCTTTACATATAAATACGATCTGCGGGATAATTATCCTTTCGGCATGTTCGCTGTACCGATGGAGGAAGTTGTACGGCTTCACGCCTCAAGCGGGACGACCGGTAAGCAGATTGTTGTTGGCTACACGGAAAACGATCTTGACATGTGGGCGGACAGCATGGCCCGCTGCCTGACCATGGCCGGCGGAAGCAACAAGGATATTGTACACGTCTCTTACGGATACGGGCTTTTCACCGGTGGTCTCGGCGCGCATGACGGCGCTCAGAAAATAGGCGCGACAGTTGTTCCCGCCTCAGTAGGCAACACCAGCAGGCAGCTCAACCTGTTAAAAGATTTTGGTGCAACCATGATCTGCTGCACTCCCTCCTACGCCATGCACCTGGCGGATGAGATGGAGGCGAACGGCATTACAAAAGACGACTTAAAGCTGCGGGCAGGCGTTTTCGGCGCAGAGCCCTGGAGCGAAGAAATGCGCAAGCAGATTGAAGAACGGCTGGGCCTGAAAGCTTATGATGTATATGGCCTGAGCGAAGTTGCCGGACCCGGCGTTTCAATGAGCTGCGACTACAACTGCGGCATGCACATCGCTGCTGATAACTTCATCCCGGAGATTATCAACCCGGAAACCGGGGAGGTTCTTCCAGAAGGCGAAACCGGGGAGCTGGTTTTCACCTGCGTTAATAAAGAAGCGTTCCCGCTCATCCGTTACCGTACCCGTGACCTTTGCAGCCTCACGTATGAAACATGCGAATGCGGCCGCACCAGCCCCCGGATGTCCAAGGTCACCGGCCGTTCAGACGATATGCTGATCATCCGCGGCGTCAACGTTTTTCCCTCCCAGATTGAAAGCGTACTGCTCAAATTCGACGATGTTGAACCCCACTACATGATTTATGTTGACCGTAAAAATAATACCGATACACTGGAAATCCAGATTGAGATGACTCAGAAAATGTTCAGCGATACTGTTACCGCCATTGAAGGGCTGCAGGCGAAGCTCCGCTCCGAAATCGAATCAGTCCTCGGGATCAGTGCGGTTATCACTCTGGTCGACCCCAAAACGATCCCCCGCAGCGAGGGCAAAGCCAAACGTGTGACCGACCTGCGAAAGATCTTTTAGGGAAAAGGATTTACAAACCCTGTCAACTGAGATAAAATAAAATTAGAAGTCATAAAAGGGCACTCTGTGTCCTTTTATGATGCCTGAGAAAGGAATATCCATGGCAGTTAAAATTATTGTACTTGTTATTTTCGTTCTTGTTACAGCCGGGATTGGCTTCTACTGCCGCAAAAAAATCAAAAGCGTCAACGACTTTGTCCTGGGCGGGCGCAACGTTGGTCCTTGGCTGACTGCTTTTGCGTATGGTACTTCTTACTTTTCAGCGGTTGTATTCGTAGGCTATGCCGGGCAGTTTGGCTGGAACTTTGGCATTTCCGCCACCTGGATTGGCATTGGCAACGCGGTGATCGGCAGCCTGCTCGCATGGGTAGTGCTCGGGCGGCGCACCCGCGTTATGACCAAGCATTTCGAAGCGGCGACCATGCCGGAATTCTTTGAAAAGCGGTACCTCAGCAAATCAATGAAAATTGTTTCTTCCATAATTATTTTTATCTTCCTTGTTCCCTACACCGCTTCCATTTATAAGGGTCTTTCCGGGCTCTTTGCAATGGCTTTTGATATTGACTTCACCTGGTGTATCATTGGTATGGCCGTTCTGACCGGAATTTACGTTATTGCGGGCGGCTATATGGCGACTGCGATTAACGACTTCATTCAGGGAATTATCATGCTGGTCGGCATTGTCGCCGTTGTCCTGGCAGTACTCAATGTCCACGGCGGCTTTACTGAATCGATAAACCAGCTTTCCCAGATTGTCCCCGAGGGCGGCTCCGAAATGGCCGGGCCCTTTACGTCATTTTTCGGGCCGGATCCCATCAGCCTTTTTGGCGTTGTCATCCTGACAAGTCTTGGAACTTGGGGGCTGCCCCAGATGATTCATAAGTTTTATACGGTCAAAAATGAAAAGACCGTCAAAACCGGTACTATCATTTCAACCGTTTTCGCACTTGTTATTGCCGGCGGTTCTTATTTTATGGGTGGGTTCGGACGCCTTTTTGTTGAAGGGGATAAACCCGCAGCGGGCTTTGACAGCGTGGTTCCGACCATGCTCCAGTCTCTTCCAGACCTGTTGATTGCCATTGTCATCATCCTTGTCCTTTCAGCTTCGATGTCCACCCTGTCCTCGCTGGTCATCACCTCCAGTTCGACCTTCACCATAGACTTTTTAAAAGGTTTATTTTTTAAAAAAATGAGCGGAAAGCGGCAGATGCTGATTATCCGGCTTCTCTGCGCTGCCTTTATCCTGGTTTCAGTCCTAATTGCCCTCAACCCCAACAGCATGATCTCCAGCCTGATGTCAATTTCCTGGGGTGCGCTGGCGGGTGCTTTTCTGGGGCCGTTCCTGTATGGGCTGTTCTGGAAAGGCACTACAAAAGCAGGGGTTTGGGCCGGGTTTATTTCCGGCGTGGCTATCACCGTGACCGGCTTGATTCTTCAAACGGCCGGAATCGTGCTGCCCGCTCCGTTCTCACTGCTCAACTCGCCCCTCAACGTTGGTGCAGTGGCAATTGTTTTCTCGCTGATTATTGTCCCGCTTGTCAGCGTGCTCTCCCCCAAAATGCCAAAAGCCCATTTGGAGGCAAGCTTCGCCTGCTACGACGAAACCATTTCCGCACACCACAAATATGTACTGAATGAAGTAGAGGAAGAATATATTGATGGCAACGATTAATTACTGGCAGAAAGAAATTGAAACCATGAAGCGTTCTGAGCTGGAGGCGCTCCAGCTCGAACGGCTCAAATACATTGTAAAATACTGTTATGAACGGGTTCCGTTTTATCAAAAGCGCTTTGACTCAATCGGCCTCAAGCCGGAGGATATCAAAAGCTTTCAGGATGTGGAAAAAATACCGTTCACTACAAAAGATGACATTCGGGACAACTATCCTTTCGGCCTTTTTGCCGTTCCTCAGAAGCAGATTGTCCGGATGCATGCTTCCAGCGGCACCACCGGAAAGCCGACAGTTGTGGGCTATACCCGGAACGACCTGGATACCTGGTCCGACCTGGTCGCGAGGCTCTGTGTGGCGGCGGGTGCAACCGACGAGGACATTGCCCAGATTTCATTCGGATACGGCCTTTTTACCGGCGCGCTCGGCCTTCACTACGGTCTGGAAAAGCTGGGGGCTTCCATTGTACCAGCATCCAGCGGCAACACCGAAAAACAGGTGATGCTCTTAAAGGACTTCGGCGCGACGGTTCTTGTCGCCACCCCGTCCTACGCGTTACATATTGGTGAAGTAGCCCGCGACATGGGCTATACGCCGGATGATTTAAAACTCCGGCTGGGCCTGTTCGGCTCCGAAGGCTGTACCGAGGAGATGCGCTCCGCCGTGGAGGAAAGCCTTGGTATCTTCGCGACCGACAACTATGGAATGAGCGAGCTGATTGGACCAGGTGTTTCAGGCGACTGCGAATTCCGTACCGGGATGCATATTGCGGAGGATCATTTCTACCCTGAAATCGTCGATCGGAATACCCTCAAACCACTGGGCGAAGGAGAGATCGGCGAGCTTGTCATCACCACCCTCACCAAGGAGGGATTCCCGCTTCTACGGTACCGCACCAAGGATATTACAAAAATTAACTATACCCCTGACTGCCCCTGCGGCCGAACCGGCGCCCGGATGGCAAAGATCATGGGCCGGAGCGACGATATGTTCAAGATCAAAGGCGTCAATGTCTTCCCGTCCCAGATCGAAAGTGTGCTGGTGACCACTCCGCACATTGGGCCGCAGTACCAGTTGATCCTCACCCGCACTGGGTTTATGGACAACATTGAGGTCGTGGTAGAAGTAGTTGACGGTTCTCTTCTTGAGCGCTACGCCGAATTGGAAAAACTGGAGAACAGCATCCGGCACCGCCTTCAGACAGTGCTCGGCCTCGACTGCAAAATCACCCTGAAAGAGCCGCGTTCCATTGAGAGGACCGCTGGCAAAGCGAAACGTGTAGTCGACTTACGGAACAAGGGTACAATTTAAGAAAGCTGTATCCCAGCCGTTTCTGTGTGCGGCAGCGGGAGATTAATAGAATTCACGCCGGTGCACAGCGGCAGATTGGACGGTTTCAATGAAAAAACTAATGTTGGGAAACGACGCAGTTGCCCGCGGGCTCTACGAAGCTGGATGCAGGGTGGTCTCAAGCTACCCAGGCACCCCCAGCACTGAGATTACCGAGGCAATTGCGAAATACGATGAGATTTACAGCGAATGGGCGCCAAATGAAAAGGTCGCCTGTGAAACAGCTTATGGCGCATCTATGGCTGGCGCGCGTTCTTTTTGCGCAATGAAGCACGTGGGGCTGAACGTTGCAGCCGACCCGCTTTTTACAGCGGCGTATTCCGGCGTCAACGGCGGTTTTGTCATTGCGGTTGCGGACGATAGTGGAATGCATTCTTCTCAGAACGAGCAGGACTCCCGCCACTACGCAGCGGCCTCTAAAGTTCCAATGCTTGAGCCTTCTGATTCCGCTGAGTGCCTTGCCTTTGCGAAGCTCGCCTTTGAAATTTCAGAGCGGTTCGACACTCCGGTTATCCTCCGGCTTTCAACCCGTATTTCTCATTCACAGGGGCTGGTTGAGCTTTCCGACCGTGTAGAACTCCCACTGAAAGAATACGTGAAAAATCCGGCAAAATACGTTATGATGCCGGCAAATGCCAAAGGGCGCCATATCTTTGTTGAAGAACGCACTTTAAAGTTAAAAGAATACGGTGCGGAGTGCCCGGCAAATAAGGTCATTAAAGGCGGTTCCATCGGCGTTATAACCTCCGGTATCGCTTACCAGTATGCCCGCGAGGCTCTGGGTGACAAAGCTACTTACCTGAAACTTGGACTGATTCACCCTCTCAGTGAGCAGATGATCCTGGATTTTGCGAAAAAATTTGATAAAATCTATGTCATTGAAGAACTTGACAGCATTATTGAAGACTTCTGTAGGGCGCACGGCGTCAACGTGGCTGGCAAGGAGCTGTTTTCCTACATTGGCGAATATTCTGCCGAGGCAATCCGTTCCAAAATTCTGGGTGAAAATACCGAATACATAATCGTGGATGAAAAAATCCCGGTTCGTCCGCCGGTCCTCTGCCCCGGCTGCCCACACCGCGGCGTTTTTTATGTGCTGAATAAACTCAAAGTCTTTGTCAGCGGGGATATCGGTTGCTATACCCTGGGTGCCGGCGCTCCCCTGTCGGCAATCGATACCACCATCTGTATGGGTGCATCAATTTCCGGACTTCACGGTTTTAACAAGGTGCGTGGCGCCGATTGGGAGAAAAAGTCGGTAGCTGTCATCGGAGATTCAACCTTTATCCATTCCGGCATCACCGGGCTGATCGATATTGCCTATAATGCAAGCAACTCGACTGTCATTATTCTGGACAACAGTATCACCGGCATGACCGGGCACCAGCAGAACCCCACCACCGGATACAACATCAAAGGCGAGCCAGCAGCGGCAGTCAACCTGGAAGCCCTCTGCAAAGCGGTCGGCATCAACCGCGTCCGGGTCGTAGACCCGTTTGATATTGCCAGTGTCGAAATGGCTGTCAAGGAAGAGCTTGCGGCGGCCGAACCTTCGGTCATTATTGCGCGCCGCCCCTGCGCCCTGCTGAAAGTCGTCAAGGCAAAACCGCCTGTCACCGTCAATTCTGAAAAATGCAGAAAATGCGGTATGTGTTTCAAAGTGGGCTGTCCGGCTATTAAAAAGAGCGCAGAAGGCAACCCGGTAATTGACACTACCCTTTGCACCGGCTGCGGCCTTTGTACCAAAGCCTGCAAATTTGACGCGCTGAAGGAGGATTCACATGGCTGTTAAAAGTATTATGATTGTCGGCGTAGGCGGCCAGGGGACCCTGCTTGCCAGCCGGATTATCGGCAACGCTTTGATCGACTGCGGATATGACGTAAAAGTTTCGGAGGTTCACGGGATGTCCCAGCGCGGCGGTTCGGTTGTCACCTATGTCCGCTACGGCGAAGAGGTCGCTTCCCCCATTGTTGAAAAAGGCGGTGCGGATATTATCGTCGCATTTGAGCAGCTGGAAGCCCTGCGCTGGATCAGCTACCTCAAACCGGGCGGAAAAATGATCATCAACACCCAGAAAATTGATCCAATGCCGGTAATCATCGGCGCAGCGGCATATCCTGAGGGAATTCTGGATACGATAAAGAAGAGCGGCGTTTCATATGAGGCCATCGACGCGCTCTCCCTCGCAAACGAAGCCGGGAACTCTAAGGCAGTCAACGTAGTCCTCCTGGGTCTGATGGCAAAACACTCTGAAATTGAAAAAGAGACCTGGCTGAAATCACTGCGGAACACAGTGCCGGAGAGGTTCCTGGAACTGAACTTAAAGGCATTTGAATTAGGCTATCAAAAATAATAAGGAGGGGTTCGACAATGATCATCAAGCAAATCTCTGTCTTTGTGGAAAACAAATCGGGAAGGCTCGCACAGATCACCAAAGTTCTTGCGGACAACAACGTCGATATCCGCGCACTCTCCCTTGCGGATACCACAAAATTTGGTATCCTGCGCTTTATTGTAAACGAACCGGAACGCGCCGAAAAAGTGCTGCGGGATGCGGACTTGACCGTTTCAATTACTGACGTGATCGCGGTCTCGGTCGAGGATCAGCCTGGTGGACTCTCCCGTCCACTGCGGATTCTCGATGAAAAAGGCATTAACGTAGAGTATATCTACGCTTTTGTTGGCGCCCCTCATGATAAGGCTTTCGTCATCCTCCGGGTTGATGATAATGAAAAAGCCGTCAAAGAGCTGCAGGCATGCGGTATCCCACTGCTCTGTACCAAGGATATTACGAAAATATAACCTTTCATATTGCACCTGGGATATTTTTAAGACGTGCAATAAAAAGGCTTCTCTTTAGCGGAGAAGCCTTTTTCATAAATAGCGGCCTACAAATGAAACAACAAAGGGATTGGCAGCCAGCGCTTATCCCTTTGTTGTTTTAAAAAACTACCGGCCTGGTTTTTCACACCCAAATCCTGTTTCTTTTCCGGCGCCGTACCCCGCCGGCGGCTGCAAGGATGAGCCAGACGAACAGAATCCCCGCCAACGCTCCTACCACGTCGATACAGACGTCACGGAATTCGCAGCTCCTTCCCGCCACATAAAGCTGGTGAATTTCATCACTTGCGGCATAGAGGACGCTCACGCCAAAAGCCAACGCTACCTGCACCCACCGGCGCTCTAAAAAGCGGCTGGCGGCAAACATACACAGCGCCCCCAAAAGGCCGTAAACGCCGAAGTGGGCCGATTTCCGTATGATTATCTCCACCGTGTGAAAAACGCCTTGCTGAACCTCTGTAGGCCAGGTGTAATAACCGGGGAGAAACGCGGCGATAACTTCATCTGTAATGCCGCCGCTCATTTGAGAGGACTCCTCCGCCGGCTGGGCGGAGAACCAGAAAATCGCTCCCATACAGGCCGCAACCAATATGACTGAAATTGTTTTGACAGCTTTGCCGTAAATGAAAATCACCTTTTTCTGCTTGAATCTGCCTTTTATTATACAGGGCAAATCCGCTTTAGGCAAATAAAACTTGTGCCCTGTACAAGGAAATGTTAAAATAATATCAGAAATCAACGCGGAGGTGTTTACCATGAAAACCGGACTGGTACTGGAAGGCGGCGGGATGCGGGGCGTTTACACTACCGGCGCGCTGGACTGTTTTCAGGATAACGGCTTAACTTTTGATTACGTAATCGGCGTATCGGCCGGAGCCTGCCATGCGACCTCATATTTATCGGGACAAAGGGGCAGAAGCTTTCAAATAAATGTGGAATATTCGCAGGATAAACGGTATATCAGCTTGGGTAACTACCTGAAGACCAAATCTGTTTTTGGAATGGATTTTATCTTTCACGAAATCCCCGACCGTCTCCTTCCCTTTGATTATGAAGCGATGGGCAAAAACCCAACCGAATTCGTGGTCGGCGTAACCGATGTTCTGACCGGCCGGCCTTTTTACTTTACAAACCCAAAAACAGACATGGTCAACACGGTTGTAGCGGCTTCCAGTGCAATTCCCATATTTTCCCCAATGGTAGAAATTGAAGGGAAGCAGTACCTGGATGGCGGTACGACCGACCCGATTCCTGTAAAAAAGGCGCTGGAAGACGGATGCGACAGAGTGGTTGTTATTTTAACCAGGCCCCGGGGCTATCAAAAACAGCCTGAAGGATTCCGGAAAATTTACCGCCGCAAATTCAAAAAATACCCCGCGATGGTAGAGGCACTGGACCGCCGCCATGAAATTTACAACGACACCTTAAAATTTATTGAAACACTTGAAAAAGAGGGGCACGCCATCGTTCTGGCACAGACTTCTCCCATCCCAATCGGGCGGTTTGAAAAAGACCCGGCTAAACTCCGGGCGCTGTATGAACTTGGAATGAAAGACGCGGCGAACCGCCTGGACGAGATTCGCGCACTTTGATGTATAACTGTTTCACTCCTTCAAACACTATTTCAGAAGGAGTGAAACAAATGACCCTTACGATACCATTTGACGGAAAAATAAAAGCAGACAGCCGGCAGGAAATATCGGACGCGATTATGGAACTCAGCGGCATTGAATGCGTAGTTGTTGACCCTGCTGAAAAAATGGCCTCCATCACCGGCGGGGATCTTGACTACTTGTCCATCTGTGACGCGATTGAAGGACTTGGCTTTACAGTGATCCGTTAAATTTTATGATTCCCAATTTGAAACCAAAACGGCCTGATTCGGTAAGATTACCGGTTCGCGCCGTTTTTTGTGTTTTTGCATGGGGTACGACGCTCCTTTCGAGCCATCTTTTGCTTTTTGGACAGAGGGCTTGAGTTTTCTACACAACCTCCACGGATTATTCGTCAGGAAATTCACATTTACCGTGAAATCCTCGTATAATGCAGCGGGTGATCCACATGGAATATAACAGAGAAAAGGCAATTGAATACGCCCACAAATGGGCTTTTTTCAGAAACCCAAACTTTGCAAACTTTGACGAAATGGGAGGCGACTGCACCAACTTCGTCTCTCAGTGCCTACTCGCGGGAGGCGCGGCGATGAACACTACCCCGATACTTGGTTGGTATTACCACTCTATTAACAGCCGCGCCCCTGCCTGGACCGGTGTTGAGGAGCTTTACCGTTTTACAACCTCAAAAAGGCGAACGGGACCGGTTGCAGAAGA
Source organism: Oscillospiraceae bacterium (assembly GCA_902766785.1). Taxonomy (GTDB): domain Bacteria; phylum Bacillota; class Clostridia; order Oscillospirales; family Ruminococcaceae; genus Metaruminococcus_A. The sequence goes on from CACXEO010000026.1 coordinate 22,521, forward strand.
AACCGGCATAGAAGGAATTGAACCAGGTGACATTGTTCAGTTAATCGCGGCAGGATCACGTTTTCACCATTCAGGGGTAATTGTATCAGCAGGAAACATTCCTAATCTGGATAACACGCAGATTGCCTGCCACACTTTCGATTCCGATTACCGCCCCTTGTCTACCTATAACATCCGCCAAATCCGGTTTCTGCATATCCTGTCAGTTTAACCGTCCGCATATTTCTTTTCCCTAAGCGGAAAAGGGCGGTCTTCCAACTGTCCCTTATTCGGGCACATCCATAAAAGAGCCGAACCTATGAAACAGATTGGCCCTAATGTGTCAAAAGCCAAAATTTCTTCCAAGGAAATTTGCTCAACATCCCCCACTACAGCGGAAAGAAACTTAAGACAAAGCCTAATGCCGCCAAAACCTTAATCCCTTCTTTTCGCAATTATCATAACAAAAGCGCTGACCGTTTTAACGGACAGCGCTTTTGTACTTGCATAAAAACCGTAAAGTTAGCCTTGCAAAAGAATTTTTTTGGCATATTGAGAAGGAGTGACACCTTTAAATTTTTAAATACTTTTATAAAATAGCTGAAGTCGTTAAACCCGCAAAGGAACGCAATTTCAGTGATACTTTCCTCCGCCTTGAGAATTCGCTCACAGGCTGATTCAACCCGGTAGAAGTTGAGATACTCGACTGGCGTGATGCCGGTAAATTCCTTAAAAGCGCGGCAAAAATAATTGCTGTTCATCCCGCACTGTTCCGCAAGCTCCCCCAGCGTGATAGGATTCTGGTAGCGCTCTGAAATATAGCGAATCACATGCTTGAGTTTCCGCAACCGTTTGAGGTAAAGCGGCGTCAGGGTGCGGTGCTAAACCGCATTGCGGCTGACAACCATGCCAAGCAGATTAAGCAGTTCGCCGCGGACAAAAAAATGGTACCCTCCGGGCTTTTCTTTCATAAAAGCGAATATTTTTTGGACTGTTTCATTAAAAAGACTTCCAGGCTTAAAGATAAAATCTGAAACAGACGAAAGCTCGGCCACAGGGGCGAACTCTTCAGAGCAGACCCCTGCCCCATTCAAAAGGGAGTCCGCGTCAAAAACTAGGCATTCATAAACACAATGGTCCGGAACACCGCCGTGTACCTTTCCGCCCGTCATCAGAATGCAATCCCCCTCCGAGAGATGGAACGGCTGGCCGTCTAATGAAAGAGAAAGGCTTCCTGCCCGAACAAAAAGGATTTCACATTCTGCGTGCCAATGGTAAATCATATTATAACGCGGATGCGTTTCAGACACGATATAATAAGCGTATGGAAACTCCGGCGTGCCGTGTTCGCGGTTTTCGCGCATTTCAATGTAACGCATCCTCATTCCCCTTTTTAAAAAGTGAATATTCTACCATTTTTGCCCATGATAGCACAAGAAATAGCAGATGTAAAGAGCTATAATGTTGCCATAAAGTAAGTTTACACAGAAATAATTTTGGAGGTGTATTTCATTATGGCAAAAAAACGATATGTGGGAAGCTACCCGGTCATCGGCATTCGCCCTACCATTGACGGGCGCAGAGGCGTTTTTCTGTTATTCAAATCTTACGTGATGCTGGGAATTTAACCTTCGATAATACCATCGTTATCATCTTCGTCGGTATCAATGGTTTCTCCACAGTTAGTACATTCCCATTCACCATCCCAATACATGATGCCATCGCAGTTAGGGCAAGTCTTATAGTATCTTTCGCCCGTATCATCTTCTAATTCACCAGAGCAATAAGGGCAATGGCTGTACTCGGATTCATCATAAACTTTATCACAAAAAGGACACATCTGCATATTGTTTACCTCCATTTTTCGTTGGTTTACTGTTGATTGGTACAAATTAACTTCTAAATCATTTCCTCTCTGTACTCTGGCCCCCTTTCCATATCACAGCAGTCGGCGTTTTTTACGCTGCACATTTGGTATAAGAATCTACCAGTGTCTGATTGGGCAATAATGTTATGCCCATTGCCGCTGCTTCAGCTGCTTTCTCAGCGGAATGATGCCTGCCGCCTGACAGCGTTCTAATATGCTGGCTGACATCAAATGCTTCCTGCGGAGAAGTATAGGGCCGAACCGGAATTACCTCCTCAAGTGCGGGAGGTGTCACCTGTGCTACGTTCAAAGGTTCCGGCAGTTTTTCAGGAACTTTCGTTAGGCTTTTTTCAAGAGAATCCCACAAATCCATTATGGCATCCTTATTCTTGAGACCAATGATGACCCCAATAATGGCTGTAACGCTGATTCCCGCAAGAAGCAACTGTTTCTTGTGCGCCTTTACCCACGCAATAAATCCCACTTTCTTTTCTTCCACTTGTCTACCTCCTTTTACAGGTCGTCGATATCATATCCACCGTAGTACGCTAATGCCTGTGCGATGAATAGACATCCTTCTTTTCCGTAGTTACGTTCATGCTGCAAAGCTATATCTCCACCATGGAAAAATGGTGCAGTGTACTTAGCAATGAACTGCGGTGTAATTTTTCCGTCGAGTTCTGGTTCCGTATTATGACCAACCAGATATTCATGTAACAAACGGACAACTCTTTGCACCGTACCGCTACTATAGTCAAGGTCCCGCATATCTGAGATGACCTGATAGTAGCCGTGAAGAGCATATGTATGCATCATTCCTTCGGCATCGAAGTTCTCGAACATCTCAAGAATGCGTTCCACATCATCAGGACTCCATTCCTGTGGTGCCTTTGAAATAAGTGCATCCGCCATTTGCATAAACGGAGCTGAACGAGGGTCATCGTAAAAGTTCCAGTTCTCATGGGCATATTCCAGAAAATCGTCAAATTTCACACTACCGATTTTAGATGTGGTAGGAACACGGCCCAGAAACTTTATGCTTTTAGCAAACTCCAGATAAATTAGGTTTTCATCGTGCTTCCGCTCCAGCTCCGCTACCTTTTGAGCGATGGCAGTATCAAAATTGAAATCTGGGTTATTCATAAGTGCGTAGATTTCTTTTGCTGTAAACCCGATACCTATAAGGAGTTTTATGCCCCATATCCTTTCGATGTCCTCGTCGCTGTAATCACGATATTTATTCGTGGGATTGCGACTCTCGTTGGCCGGGAGAAGTTTTTCTTTCTCGTAATATCGCAGCATATCACGAGTGATTCCAAGGTTTTCTACCACCCATTTTACTGAGTATCCCATCCGATCACCGCCTTTCGTTTATATAATACACCTTGGTGTCACACCAAGGTTAATAGATTTCTCAAAAATTTTGTATATATTTTATGTACGGAGAAACCCCACTATCAAATAGCAGTAAGGCTTCCATCATTTCTGTTCTGAATTTATACGAGCCAAGGTCTCTAAAAAGTGCCGACCGATGGCTTCTGGATCGTAGTTATTAGCTTCGCAGATAAAGCGTAGGCCATCCGGTGTCAGCAGGCGACCACTATTGCGGTCCCGGCACAGCTGCTCATAATCTTCTATCTGCTTTTTGGTCATTTTCTGCATGGCGCTCCTCCCGAATATAAAAACAGCCGGTTTCTCTGCAAAACCGACACCCTAAACGACACTCCGACACCCTTGTGCCTATGCCGCATATCTTTGTATTAAATTGCGAGTCTTAATTTCGTAAAAATGTATGAAGAACTCAAAGAACAGATAATTGACATCTGCCACCGCCTTTGGCAGAAAGGCTGGGTTGCGGCAAATGACGGTAATATCACCGTCAAGGTGGGTGAAAACCGCTACCTCGCCACCCAGACGGGTGTAAGCAAGGCGTTCATCACCCCTGACAAAATTGGGGTAATTGACGGCGGTTTTAATGTAATCGACGGCGCGGAGGGTTTTCGCCCTTCCAGCGAAATAAAAATGCACCTGCGCTGCTACAAGGAACGCCCCGACGTCGGCGCAGTTGTCCACGCCCATCCCCCGGCCTCTACCGGGTTTGCCTGTGCCCATGTCCCGCTCGACGATTACTGTATGATCGAGACGGTCCTCTCAATCGGTTCAGTGCCGATTGCCCCCTACGGCACCCCGTCCACCTATGAGGTGCCGGATGCAATTGCCCCCTACCTGCCGGAACATGACGCTATCCTTTTGGAAAACCACGGTGCGCTTACTGTAGGAGCCGATCTTATCACCGCCTATTACCGGATGGAAACAATGGAACTGCAGGCACAAATTTCCATAAATGCCCGACTTCTTGGAGGTGCCGTGGATATTTCCCGGGAAAACATTGACCGGCTGATTGGGATGCGTCCGCAGTACGGCGTGACCGGGAAACATCCAGGCTATAAGAAATACAGGAAGTAGAAGTCTTTTTCAGTTGTTAACCTCCTGCATACTAAAGAGAAATAGCCGTTTGCACCAAGTGCAGACGGCTATTTCTCGATGTGTGGAAGTCCTCAGCCGGCCCGGCCGGCAGCACATTCTTTCTCAGTGAGCGGCAGATCATGGATTTTCCGCGATTCCTTTCCCTTTTTTCGACGCCGCATGCCTGTCCAGGAAAAAATCAGGCATACAATTCCAGACAAAACCATAAAAAGAACCCAGCCAAATGAAAGCTCTCCCGCGTCGCTTGCCGAAGCGGCCACAAACAACAAGATAAATCCCAAAACAGCCGGGGCTGTCAAAAGCTTTTTCATAGTAAACCCTTCCTTTCTATGATTTTATCATAACAAAAGAGCTGTCCCTTAAAACGGACAGCTCTTTTGCTTTAGAAAAAATGAGATTGGTTCCAGGCTTTAAAAGCAACAGCCTACTTGGCAATATGAACGTTCACGCCGTTTACCTCAACACCATCCTCGGCTCGGATAAGAATATAACGCGCCCCGTTAATGACACGCGTTTGCACCAAATCGCTCCGTTCGGGATTGACGCGGATCGTCACGTCCGGAGTGCGAACCTCAAATTTAGAGTCAATAATATTGCGGGGGCTAAGAACCGTATCAGCTCCAAATTCAGCATCATATTTTTCGTCAAACTTTTCAATGCGGGATTCAGCCACTTCACAGGCTTTGAGCACATTTTTAACGGTGCCTTTTGAGACCACAAGGGGCTCTTCTTCCCTATTCGCCTTATGCTCTTCAATTAGACCAGTTAGCTGCTCGTGGACAGCCTGTACCACTTCGTAGCTGCAGTCGCTATCCAAAGTATTCTCAAGAATTGCCTGAAAGGTTCCCTTCTGTTCCTCCGCAGGCATTGGAACTTCACAGTGGAAAACCGCATCTGTAAACTCCTTGTGACTTTCCGCGGCGTTACGGGAATAATAAAGGGCGTTGTAAATATTGGCGCTGCGGTCGTCAAAGGCCGGAAAAAGAAACCCCAACTCCGGCGGAGCAACAATCCAGTCCGTTTTGAGGTTGTGGAGCATATTGTCGGTGGGATAATAGCTCAGCGCCGGTTTGGTTGTTTTAACCGGGCAGATGCTGCACAGGATATAGGAAAACACCTCTGAAGAAGCGTCGTCCTGTTTCTCTCCATCCTGTGAGCGGTACGGGACATCATACCGGTCATGCGTCAGCAGAATCATATAATTTCCTTCCAGGGATACCGCTTTGATGACCTTTTCATAAAACATTTTGAGAGCTTCGTCATCTTTGAGAGCGGAATCCCTAAGCGCCATCAAAAGCCTGTGTTCATCACTGTCCACCACCTGCTGGGTGGTAAACGTAATATCAATCAAATTCTTTCCAACCGTACCAGAAAGGGTCCGCTTCAGGTTTGCCAGAATCCGTTCAGACTCCTCCTGCGGAGTCAGGGAAAGCGACTGTTCAAATTCTGTTATAATCTCCCCTTTTTCGTTGACATAACAGCCATGCAGGTGAGAAATGTTGCTCTTATCAGGGCGAAAACGGCGGCGGATTTCAGATATTTCTTTTTCGTTCATAAGTCTCTCTTCCAATTTTTATGTAGTTTCCGGCAGAATTCCGGAGTTATTATTATAGCACATTTTGCTGGCTTCTTCAAAACCGAACGCTGAAAAGCATGACATTAAAAGCCGTAATGTCTTTCAAAAACAAATTATTCCATTTTTATTTCCCTGATTGCTGTAGAGATACAAGAATGATACAATTATGATATAAATTGGTTGCGGGAGGCGGTAATTTTGATAAAAATCCTGATCGTAGAAGATGACGACTCCATTGCTAAAGCCGATGCCTGGTTAGATGATAACATTACAGAGGGAAATTTAAAAGTAGCTGTCCTTTTTGATAAATGGATTGAAGAATTAAAGCTGACAACCAGCAAAGACCATTGGCGGCAATATTATGGTTATGGAGAAAAGTGGATAAAACCTAAAATTGGTAATATACGGATTTCAAATATCACCGAGCAACACCTACAAGAAGTTATTTTGAACGGTCATAAAAAAGGCTTGGCTAAAAAAACATTAATGAATATGCGGGCGTGCATATCTGCATTCATTAAATACTGTAGAAAAAGAAAATCCACCAAATTAATTGTTGAAAACGTTACTATTCCCAAAAATGCTCCCGTTGGTATTAGAACCATTCTACAACCCGACGAATTAAAAACGCTCATGAATGACGACACAACAATTTTCAAAGGCAAACTTGTGAGAGAGCTATATATTAATGCTTATAGATTTGAAGTCGTAACAGGACTACGCCCGGGAGAAGTTATAGGATTACGAAAGACTGATCGAAACGATAAAATAATCTCGATCAACAGAAGCCTAAATCAATTTGGAGAAATCACTCCAGGTAAAAACCAAAATGCCAAACGCCCATTTATGCTTACCGCAATAGCGGAAAACATTTTAGATCAACAAGAAAAATTATTAAGAGAAAACAACATAGATTCAGATTACATCTTTCCGAATGAATATGGAGATTTTATTCCGTATCAAACATATTACAAGCACTGGAAACGCTATAGAGATTATCACAATTTATCAAAAGCGTCACCATATGAGCTGCGCCATACCTTTGTGTCAGTTGTAAAAACACTACCTGAAGGGTTGCTTAAACAGGTTGTAGGCCACAGCGAAAGTATGGACACATACGGCGTTTACTCTCACAACATTGATGGGGATATGGAAAAAGCAGCTATAGAAATTCAAACAATATTTTCCGAAATTATCAAATAGTGTGTTATAAAGTGTGTTATTTTAAAAAACAAAACCCCAGCAAACGCCTTGTTTACTGGGGTGGGTTTGGTAGAGACAGGGGGACTTGAACCCTCGACCTCTCGCATGTGAAGCGAGCGCTCTAACCAGCTGAGCTATGCCTCCGTAAAATATTCTACCTCATTTCACCCAAACAGTCAAGCGAATTCTTTTGGGAAAATTAAAATTGACACTTGACTTTTTACATCTATTATGAGATAATAAACCTCGGACAATTTGTTCATGCGGATATGGCGGAATCGGCAGACGCGCTAGATTCAGGTTCTAGTGGTAGCAATACCGTGTGTGTTCAAGTCACATTATCCGCACCA
>CACXEO010000027.1 GCA_902766785.1 Oscillospiraceae bacterium
CCGCAGGCTCTCTGGAGAAAAGCTGTGCCCTGGCCGTCTTCGTCATCGCCTTTCAGCTATTCACTTGTGGTACATAATATCACGAACATTTTTGTTCGTCAAGCAAAAATTTTACGGATTTTAAGTTCTTTCCCTCACAGGCACCGCTTATAGCACCGGGTCAGACAGGTGACGATGAGGGTGATCCCCCTAATGGGCACGGAGAGCCTGTCTATGCAAAATGTCTGCGCAAAAATGTCGTATATACTTGACATAACGTCGTCTTTATGATACTCTTCCCCTTGAAGGGGGTGTTTCATATCGCACGGAATCTTCGGATCAAAATCGCAAGGGCCGAGAAAGACATGACTCAAAAAGCGCTTGCGGAAGCGGTTGGGATCTCGCGTCAAACGATGAACGCTATCGAGCAGGGCGAATACAATCCAACGATCCGGCTTTGCAGGGCGATATGCCGCGTGTTGGGAAAGAGTTTGGACGATCTGTTCGGAGAGGAGAATTCCGATGATGAAGAATAAGCGCGCGGGACATCTTGACGAAATGCAGCATCAGAAACTGCTGAAACTTGAGGAATACGGCTTCTGGATTATGTTTTGGGTGCTGCTTGTGTCAATTATTGTTCAAATCATGGCAGGCGCAGGAATAAAAGAAGTAATTGGAGAAATGATCGCCTTCCTCGTTGGGAGCGTCTATCTCGCAATTACCACGCTGAGAAACGGACTATGGACAAATACGTCTGCGCCTTCAAGAAAAGGAAATGCCCTGGTCAGCATGATTCCGGCTGCTGTGATCGGTGCACTCAATATTTTCAGGATGATTCAGCGCAACAGGTTCAGTGCAAACGCGCTGTTCGTCACAGTCGGAATCATGGCCGCTGCCTGCGCAGGCTGTTTTGCCATCCTGGAGCTATTCAGAGCCAGTTCTCAAAAGAGGCGGTCTGAATTGGACGATATTGAAGAAAGCGAGGAATGACTGTGTACTGCCAGAAATGTAAAGTGGCTTTTGATGGAAATGGAAACTGCCCTGTTTGTGGCAGCGCAAAGGTACGGCCTGCGCTTCCGGATGATATTTGTTTTCTCACAGCTGCCGATCCTATCTTTGGCGGGATGTTAAAAGATGTTCTCGAGCAGAATGGAATTCCGGCGATGAGCAGCAGCACGATCGGCGCCGCTATGGCAATGAGAGCCGGTTCAATGTTTGAACGGATAAAGTACTATGTACGGTACGAACACCTTCCGAAGGCAAAAGAGATCGTTGAAGAGCTCTTCAATTCCCCAACTGTAACCGAATGACATAATCCGAATCGTGTTTTATGGCTTTTCTGCGCCGTCCTCACGGGCGGCGCTTTCAGTACGATGCCCATTACTCCCGCTCTGTTCAAGTTCCTGACTGTCCATACCAAAGAAATGGGGCACCCATTCGGGTGCCCCATTTCTTTGGTGCGGTCGACGGGACTTGAATTCTAAACGAACGGCACAATTTAGATAAACCCAACAAAATCTACTATCAAAAAGATCCAAAAAACAGTAACTATTTTATATACAGCAAAACAAAACAAAATCCTGTTTTGGGTATGCGTTTGGGTACGAGGCGTTTTCACGTTTACGCTATTCTCTGTCATAGCGAAATATATTTATGTGCTGAGCATCATATACATTCAGAATATAAATATGTTCCGCTAAACAAAAAACGGGGACAGGCATCAAAACCTGTCCCCAAGCAGTCATTCATCTTCTTCATCGTCCATACAGTATCTGGGCTCATTGCTTTTCTCCGGAAGCCAAAGGTATAACGGTATACAATTCTCATTCCATTGTTCTCGTGGAATTATATAATAATCTCCTGCATTATGAAATGGAAGCACATGTTTGTAATAACTTTCAGCGTTCTTTTCCGCACAAACCAATAAATACTTAATGCCAATTTGTTCTCTTAATTCATCACATATTCTGACTGCATATTCCAATAACGCTTTCCCATAATGCTGCCCTTCAAATTTCTTATCTACCGCCAATTCAGAGATTTCAAGGGCTGGATATCCGGAAAGCGTATTGTCTTCTATTACAAGAGAAGTTGCTTTTAGTGAAATATAGCCATTCAAACAAACAGGATCATCGCAGCCGTCTTCATATTCAACCATTACATGCGTTGTAGACATCCCTGAGCGAAAATCGCCATATGCATTTAGGCGTATATAACCCTCAAAGTGTTGCGGATTCTCACAGTGTTCAGGATTAACATAAAAAGATTGAGCAATTGAAGCATGTTTTGCATCAAATCGCTCAATCTTTTTTACCCTTTTCTTTCCGCACATACTTATCAGTATCCCTTATACACCGCTTCATTTGTTCATTTGTCATTCTTGGCTCAGGTGGTGCATCTTTTCTTTTTTCACCAAAGAAAAACACCGTTGGCTTCTTTGAATAATCCATAATACACCTCCTTGTCAGTTAACCTCGCTATTTTCCTCGCTCGGTCAGAACCATCACTCGTCATCCTTTAGCAAAGAGGGGCGATTTCTCATTTCCACCTATATTATATTCTTTCCGTTCCACCTTGTCAATGCGAATATTTGCAATAAAAGGACGTGACATGTGCATCACGCCCCTTATTCATTCGTCACATATCTTCGTCTTCCTTCTTCAGCTCATCGTGCGGGAGGATCATACACGTTGCCTCAATGGCTCCGTCGATAATAGCACGCACCTGATCG
>CACXEO010000028.1 GCA_902766785.1 Oscillospiraceae bacterium
CTGAATTTGTTTCTAACTTTATATTTTTAGGAAGCTCTATCACAAAATGTAATATTTCAAACGATTTTACATTTTATGATGAAAAAGAAAATTATCAAAAAAATTTATCCGTTTCCCATCATATTGATTCTATAGAGTTTTTAGAAGATAAAGAAGCTATACTTGGTATTATTACGTTAAACATAAAAAATACATTTTCAAAAGATGATCAAAACGTATCGTTTGATGTTTCGATGCAAGGTGGATTTGCAATGGATGAACAAAAAGACAACACAAATCTTGATACATTCAGAGAATATCTTACAGTAAACGGTCTTACCACCCTTTACTCATTACTTCGTGGATTTATTTCAAGTACTTCATCTCAAATTTTCCAAACGGGTAAAATTCTTCTGCCTATGTTTAATATTGCTCAGTATAGCAAAGAAAGTTCAGAAAACTCACCAAATAATAACTCTAACGCGTAAAACAAATTGCCGGAACTTATTTAAAGATTCCGGTAATTTTTAAAGTACAAGAATAATTTAGTAAAATTCTTGGTGAGTTAAACGGCAACAGCTAAAAAACTACCTTCCGGTCAAGCTCCGCCCCAATTTCTCTGTTTATACAAATCCAGATAAGCTGTGCAACATTTAGCAAAAAGCATAAAATAAAAAACCGCTTACATAGTGGGAGAATAAAAAGAGCAAATAAATAGCCGTTGACAAACTAAATAAATCAATGTATACTTTGAGTGTAGTATTAGTATACTTATATTGATTGTAAGAGGTCGGAAATGGTTCCCGACACACCTGTTTTTACAGGTACCTGAGATGATAGAGTGCCGTCTATCCTTACAATCATAAAAAAAGCGCCAACGATTATTTTGATCGTTGGTGTTTTTTATTTATTTTAGATAAATATCAAAATTAAGTGAAGTGATCTTATGGCAACAGCAAAAAAATTACCAAGCGGACAATACAGGGTTCTTATTTATATCGGGAAAGACAATAACGGTAAACGCAAATATAAGTCGTTTACGGCACCCACAAAGAAAGAGGCGGAATATTTAGCATCCGAATACCTAATGGCAAATAAGGCCAAAAATGAGCCGCTCAGCATTACTCTTGGGGAAGCAATAGATGTATATGTTGGTTCAAAGTATAATGTTTTGTCTCCCGCAACAATACGCGGATATCGCATTATGCAGAGGAACGCATTTAACAATATTATTAGCGAGCCTTTGTCGAATTTTGAAAGCGGAGAAATGCTTCAAAAGCATTTTAATAAAAACGCTAAAAAATATTCCGCAAAAAGCTTGAAAAATCAATTCGGACTTATATCTGCAATCTTAAATTACAATAATATTCCTGTTCCATCCATCACGCTAAAACCGCCTGAGAACAAAAATATATCTGTGCCAACAAAGCAGGAATCCGAAAAAATAATGAAAGCATTACGCAATCATCCAGACATAGAATGTCAAGTCCTTCTTGCGCTGACTTGTTCTCTAAGACAAAGCGAAATTGCCGCTATTTGCCCAAAGAATATTGAAGGGAACATCATTCACATTAGAGGCGCAAGAGTTCCTGACGAGCATAATGTACTTGTATTTAAAAGCACTAATAAAACATATGCTGGCAACCGAGATGTTGTAATGCCTGAATATTTGTCAAAAATAATAAACGAGGTAGCAAAATCAAAAAATGAAAATGATTTTATTTTTAATTTAACGCCTTCTGCTGTTCTAAGCCGGTTCAAAAAAGCGTTAAAGGAAGAGGGTATAAACAACTACACAATGCACTCAATGAGACATTGCTTTGCGGCGATCATGCACGCTAATAATGTGCCAGACAAGTACATTATGGAAATGGGGGGCTGGTCTTCAGAAATCGTAATGAAAAAGATATATCAATATACTTTTGAAGACGAAACCAAAAAGGCAAAAAAAGAGGTAAATAGTTACTTCGATAAAGTAATTAACAATAATTTGTAAATATGCAACACGAAATGCAACACAAACTGAATTTTATCCGATAATAAAGGGATATAAAGAGGGTTCAAATCCCTCCTTCTCCGCCAGACCTGCGGTCAGCAAATCGTGACCGCAGGTTTTTCTATTTTGAGGTTTTTGTGCCCGCATTCAAACGGACATCTATTTCGTTTTATATTATTCAATATTCTGTGTGATGTTTATTACGCAACACAGAAGAATAATTGATTTTCACGCAACAAACAGCTTGTATCATAAGAGGAAACCATCTCTGTTAGGCAATTCACCTATCAGGGATGGTTTTTCATTTTAGGAAATCTAAATTGTACGGATATATTATTTAGAACAGAGCTCTCTAAGAATAGAGGAATAGGTATTGTAATCCTCATTGCAGAGCAAATGATATTTGTCGTTATCGAGACGAATAACCTTATTAAAAGCGATTTCAAATGTTTGCTCGTTTTCGTAAAATATGGTTTGAATAATATGTAGGAGTTCGAACACATAGGTCAAAAATTCAAAGGGGTTCGGATTTGCGCAACCTTTCCAAATCGTGTGATTCAAAGGCTTTTTCTTTTTCTGCGGTACAGAAATAGTCGCGTGTGGATGGAGGAATAAAGGTGTTTACTCATACATAAAATTTTAATACCTATATAATAGGCGGTGAGATTTACGAAACGGGACTTATCACTTTGGCAGTTTGCGGGGTTTGCTTTGACATCGCTCGCCGGAACGCTGCTGCATTTTCTGTACGACTGGACGAACGGAAACATCCTGATCGCTCCGTTTTCGGCTGTGAACGAATCCACTTGGGAGCACATGAAACTGCTGTTCTTTCCTCTGTTTCTTTTTGCGCTGATACAGAGCCGATTCTTCAAGAATTACAAAAATTTTTGGTGTGTAAAGTTAGTTGGAATTTTGACTGGGCTTGTGCTGATTCCTGTGCTGTTTTACACCTACAACGGTGTGCTCGGCAAATCGCCGGATTGGGTCAACATTGCAATATTCTTCATTTCGGCGGCGGTGGTGTTCCTTCTTGAAACACGACTTTTCAAAAAGAACAGTTTGCGGTGCAAGCGGCCATGGCTCGCCTTTGGAGTCATCTGCCTGATCGGTGTATTATTTGCGGTGTTTACCTTTGCCGCGCCGCAGATACCGCTGTTCCAAGATCCGGTTACGAGAACATACGGGATATAAACAAAAAAAATACCGACGAGGTTTCATTTGAGTCCTCATCCGTATTTTTATCTTTTTCCCAGCTCAATATAATCCAATTTACAAGGTGCAAAAAAGTTTCTTCGGCCGTTGTCAATCACTGTGATGGTGACATTTTCAAGTGTTATATCGTAAAAATCCCCTTCACTGCTTTCCATGGCCTTTACTCCTGTTTCAACTTTTCGTTATCCGCCTTGTATTTAAAACTCCAGTTCATGATTGCATAGAAGATTGGTGTAAGATCCCATCTCTTTATGCTTGACCGCACACAGTTTCATCCCCGTATTTCGTGCTCAAACCTAAAGGCATCTGCTCTGCTCAGAAACGCTCCCGGCAAACAAATATTCTCCCCGATCATCCACCGGCCGGCAGCCTTCTTATGGCCATTTCCCTATGAGGTTGCGCTACTCGTTTACTGCCGGCAAAGCCTTGGCAGCATCGGATTGTTTCTGAGGTTTATCTTTGGCGTTTTTAATAACTCGGGTAACCTTCCAGCCGTCAGGACAGCGCATAAACCGCAACCGGCTTATAAAGGAACCGTGGGTTTTACAGCAGGCTTCGGCCCAATAACCACCATCCGCCGCGCCTTTCCAACGAGTCCGCTCGTGCAGTAGCCTTCCACAGACCGGGCAGCAAAAACGGCTGACTTTGGGCGCGCTCAGAGCTTCTTTTTTGGTTTTAAAAGTACCAAGCCGCTTAGATTTCGCCACTTTTTGGGGCCGCATTTTCCAAGCGGAACGCTCATAATCAGAAAACCCTTCCCGCAGGTTAAGGCAGCGGGCCACCTTTGCGGTGTAGCACGCGTCGTTGAGCGCGTTATGGAGACGGTTCTCGGTTTCAATACCAAAGTGCTCCAGCGCATATTCCAAAGAACGCTGGTTTTTCCCTTCATCCGCCTGGCGGTTGAAAATGACCTGCAGATTGTACCAACGGCTGCACCATTCGGCGTCCAAGCCATAAAAAACAAGGTTCTGTTTCAAAATCGGGATATCGTCGTATCCCCAAGTGACAAAAGCAAAATCCTGCCCGCACCAATCCTTAAAACGAGCGGCAGCATCCTCAAAATCAACCCCGGCGGCGATTTCCCCCTTGTCAGCCCCAGTCAATTTTTTAACCATATAATGAAGCCGTTTATATTGCCGCAGACGTATGTTGACTTCAAATTGGTCTATCAGTTCAAAATCACGGTTCAATTTTACCGCACCAATTTGAAAAATTTCAAAGGGGAGCTGTTCCCCGATTTTTACATAAGGGTAACTCTGCCGGGAAACTGGCTGATTCCACTCAAGATCGATTACAACATATTCCAATTCTATCAACGCCCCCCAGCAATCAAGCGCACTTCAACCGGAATCAGGGTCAAATACGCCGCTATTTCTTAAAGTATTATTATATCACAGCATGATTCAAATGAAAAGCAAGGTATCTGTGTTAATAAAATCATAGTTGCACTGCCGAAATTCGTTTGCTCAAACCTAGAAACCAAAAGCAAAACTGATTCCGGCAAAACAACGGCATCATAATCACAAAAGCCACCGTTCCCAAAGCCCTCAGTAATATGAAACATCGGGATTCGCCTTTCGGAGCCCGAGCCACGAGTTGAGATGAAAGAAGGATAAAGAGAATCAGGCCATTAAGAAGAAAAAGAGCCCGGAAATAGGGCGGTGTTTATAAGGCAGAAGAATATACAAACGGCATGACTTTTGTGGTCACGCCGTTTTTATTGGGAGGATAGCCGCAAAGCGGCGCAAGGGATGCAGCCCCTTATTTGGAACGCATTGACGCAAACGCCATGGGCTGGGGTGTTCGGTTTCTCAGAGCGCACATACGGGGCTTGCCCCTGTATAGAAGAGCGCCATTCCTTTGTCCCCTCCACGAATTCGAACTTATCACACAATATAATTAACTATTGCATATATTAAATGGCATATTGTAAAAATCGAAATAGGAGCAACAGCAATCATATTTTTCCTATCCAAAGCAAATAATAAAAATGCTAAACATGGAAAAAATGCTAAACCAAATATAACTCCTGCATTTACTACTCCCAAATAGTAAAGTATCCAACATATAAAATATAACAAGCAGCAAACTATTGCAGCTATTATTAGTTTTGTTATCCGAATCTTGGCTTTTTCTTTATTTAAAAATATACATAAACCAATTATCATTGCTACTTGAGAAACTGATCCAATGGCATCAACCACAACTGTTACAGACTCTTCTCTTAAAATGTCATGTGGTGCTGGAACTGCAAACCAAATAAAATTCGGTATCATAATTATAAAGAATAGAGCCAATGACCATACATCAAATCCAAATCTATACTTTTTCAAAAGCATACTGTCCTCCACAAATTCGTATTTATCTTTCTCTTTGATAATGGGTAATGATAGCATGAGAGAATGAAAATATCTACCCTTGCACAAACCTCCCGAACCGTTTTTGGTTCGGGAGGTTTGTTGGTATTACTGTCTTACAATCACACTGCTATCCGGGCTTTTTTTATGAACGAAAAAGCTCTGAAAAATCGAGAAAGGTTTCCTCTTCATACGCCTTTTTACACGCCTCCCGCAGGCCGGCAGCAAAAACACCTTTTGCCTGGGCATCCTCGGGGCAGTAGACCTGAATTTTTTCCGCCGGGAACTGAAAAATTTCTTCGTTGCGGTAAATCTGATCAACTGTCCAGACATGCGGTTTACAGGTGGACGGGGTACAGTAAACGGTATTTTCATAATTCCCGTTCCGGACGCCGTCAATAACCGCTTCCAGTTTGGTGTGGACGTCGGCGTCCACCTCGCCGTATTTCTTCGTAGAGCCGTCATTGAAATAGGCGGTCAAATAGTTGGTATTGCAGTCATAGCGGATGACCGCGTTCTCAAAACGGTACTCAATCAGCGGATTCTGCGTTTCGTCGACTGCGTGAGAGGCGATATAAAGCAGTTCCGCTCCCCGTTTCAATTTTGCTTTGATGCAGATGGTATCATAATTCTCAATTTTATTTGCACGCGCGGCGCTCACCTGCATTTCTACAGGCAGTGCCGCCTCTTTCATACTGCTTCCGAGCATAAAATAGAGGTTGTGCAGGTAATGGGCTGCAGCGTTTGAAGCGACGCTGTCGTTAATCGGCGTGCCGTCTTCAGCAGTGCGTTTGCCTCCCCAGCCCGAGCCGCGTCTGAAATAAGATTCCGGGCGAGGCCACAGGACCAGCGCCTTTACGGAAACAGGGTCTCCGAACAGCCCGGACAGTATATCTTTTTTACAGCGGAGCATTGCCGGAGCAAACGACCACTGGAAGCCGATTGCCAAGCATTTCCCGGGGTTTTTCTCCAACTCAATCATTGGCTCGAGCTGGTCAAGGACCGGGGCGGCCGGCTTTTCGCAAAGGACATGGCTGCCATGCTCCAGCGCCGTCCGGATATGCTCCAAATGGAGTGGGAGCGGCGTGACAATACAGGTTAAGTCCACTTGCCCCAGCGCTTCATAGGCGGATGACAGATCACTGAAAACAGGCACTCCCCGCCGTTCCAGTTCCAGTTTGGTTTCCGGATTCAAAAACGGCTCCACAGCTCCGATAAATTCCACTTTATCAAGAATTTCAGGCCGTGCAAGGGCTTCCAGGTAAAATCGCCCGTAGCCCCCAGCGCCCGCAAGAACCAGTTTCAGTTTTTCAGAGCACTTCATGCAACCGTTCCCCCAGTACCGTTTTGATATAGTCGTAGCATTTTGTCGCCTGCTCATACTCCGGAGAACAGTGTGTTTCAATGTTCATGTCCAGCTCCCCGCCTTGAAAACGCAGGCCGTCGTTTAACAGGTCGTTAATCTGCCCCTTCCAGTCGATACAGCCCTCACCAATGGGGACGCAGACACCGTCTTCCAGCCTGTAATCCTTCATATGGACGCTGGCAATATAGGGCTTGAAGCGCTCGTAATGCTCTTTATACTCTGAAAATCCCGACATAAAGAGGTTTCCCATATCCCAGTTAAGCATTCCGCCGTACGGCAGAACGGCCTTTTGTACTTTCTCGATCTCATCCGGCAGGCCGTTGTAATAGCCGGGCTCATTTTCGAGGCAGATGACAAAACCGTTGTCCTTCCCCGTTTGACAAATTATCTGGAGGGTTTCGAGCACCCGTTTGACGTCATCCAAGGTATCCCCTTCCTCTTTTTTTATACCAAAGCTGATGATCTTCTTCGTCCCCAGATAATCGGCGCACTCCATCGTGCGGAGAAGGCGCTCCGGCTGGGCCGTGAAATCCGGGTCATGCAAAGCGCACTTATAAGTGCCCGGCGAAATTCCAGTCACTTTAATACCATAGCCGTCCAGCATTGCCTTTATCTCAGCAAGCTGATCCTTTGTCACATCAGGCAGGCGGTTTTCGCCGACATTGCGGAGCTCAAAACGGTGGATTCCCCGCTCTTTCGCCCATTCGGCCGCCGTTTTCAGATCCCTGCTTACCTCGTCGCTGACTATTCCCAATTTCATTTTTGCTGCCTCCCTTATTTGAATGTAAGGACTGCTTTTAAGGCTTCCTTGGTGTGCATGGCTTCCAAAGCACTATTGGCTTCCTCCAGTGGGAAACGGTGGGTAATCAGCTTTGTGAACTGCTCCGGCTGTTCC
>CACXEO010000029.1 GCA_902766785.1 Oscillospiraceae bacterium
TGGCTACACCGCTTAACGAAATCAATTATTCAGTTTAGATACAAGAGCCACCCCTTGGGGCACCTTCCTTACGGAGGGTGCCCCAAGGGCCTTTTGTTTTTATGGGAGATTCAAGAAATAGAAGAAGTTGATATTTTAAACAACGTGGGAGGCTTTCAGCTTCAGGCGAAGCTTATCTGCAATCATTGCAATAAATTCCGAGTTGGTCGGTTTGCCCCTGCTGTTGTGGATGGTATATCCGAAATAAGCGTTAAGGGTGTCAACGTCGCCGCGGTCCCAAGCCACTTCAATAGCGTGGCGGATGGCACGTTCAACACGGGAGGAAGTGGTGTTGAAGGCCTTTGCGACTGTCGGGTAAAGAAGTTTTGTAACAGAGTTTATCATTTCAGGGTCTTCAATGGAAAGCCGGATGGATTCCCTGAGGTAGTGATACCCTTTAATATGGGCAGGCACGCCAATTTGATGGATAACATCGGTAATCATTACCTCAAGATCGGCATGACCTGCAGGTTTTACGGCCGGGTCAGACGGCGCGTGAAAATCAGTGAGGGCGACCACACGGTCAACCAGGTCTTCCAGCTCAAACGGTTTAAGCATAAAGTAGGAAGCGCCGCAGTTCATGAGTTCGCTCTGCAAAAATGAACTGTCATAAGCGGTTGTGATAATAAACATGGGGCGGTTTGCAATGTCCTTAAATGTTTTCAGCAGTTTGATAGCGTCCATCTGCTGCATCAAAGCGTCAATAATAACCACATCAGGATGTTCTTTCAAAATTGCGTCGCAGATTATCTGGCCGTTTTTCGGCTCGGTTAGTACCTCAAAGCCCTTGGAACGCAGCATGTCTGCGCAAATTAACCCGTAATCCAGCGATTCGTCGCCGATCATTACTTTTCGTTTGTTTGTCACAATACTTCCTCCTCGTCTGATCTTGTTGTCATAATATTACCATATATTGGAAAATAAAACAAGAGGTTTTTTACATTTTTTTCCAATTATTTGTAAATAATGGATAATCGACGAATGAAAAAGGGACAGCCTACCTTATTATAGGGGAAAATGGGATTATGACTGGGTACGCATTGAAGCGATATTCTGGTACATATTCTCTGCAAAGATTGCGTAACCGCGCGTTGGATCGTTTACGAAAACGTGGGTGACCGCGCCGACGAGCTTTCCGTTTTGGACAATCGGGCTTCCGCTCATTCCCTGAACAATCCCGCCGCAGAGTTCCAGAAGCTCTGGATCAGTGATCTTGATGACCATATTTTTGGTCGGGCTGTTTTCCAAAAGGTTTATTTTTTCAATTTCTATTTCGTATTCTTTTGGCACGCTTCCGTTAATTGTAGTTAAAACGGTTGCTTTCCCGGTTTTAATTTCCTGTTTCAGCCCCATGGGGACAACGCTGTTATATTGCGGTGCCTCATACATCTGGCCGAATACGCCCGACTCATTGTTGAGAAGGATGGTACCGCAGGATGTTTTTGAAACAAAACTGCCTCGCAGTTCACCTGGAGTTCCTACTGTACCCTTTACAATATCGTGAATTTTTACGTTGACAACATCTCCCTGCATCACCGGCAGCACCTCGCCGGTATCTACATCGCAGATTGCGTGCCCCAGTCCACCAAAGGCTTTGCTTTCAGGGTCGTAAAAGCTGACCGTTCCAATGCCCGCCGAGCTGTCGCGGACCCATAACCCGGCCTTGTAGGTGTGGTCAATAGCGGAAAGAGCCGGCGTCAGGGAAAGAGAACCGGTTTTGCCGTCCCTCTTATAGTGGATGGTGACGCTTGCCCCACCGCTGTTTGAGATTACGCCCGCAACCTCTGCGTTGGAAGAAACGGGGGTGTCGTTAATCTTAATAATAATGTCACCGGTGCGGATCCCGGCTTCTTTGGCCGGATTCCGTGAGCCGTTTTCGGTGGCGATTTCATTGAGCCCGACTACGATGACTCCGTCAGTCAGGATTTTTACCCCAAAGGGGGTGCCGCAGGGGGCAAGCATCACCTTGGGGATTGTCTCCACCGTGGCGGTTTTAACCGGGATCAGCCCGAACAGCGAAAGCTGGACCTCCTGCCGGACTGGAGCGGTCTCGCTTGCCTGTGCCGCCGCCTCTTTTTCGTAGGTGCTGCCCAGCTGTACGCCAAAGAGCGGCGAAACGGTAAACTCCTCACCTTTGATGTTATAATAGTGTTCGGGTGCTGCGATGTCAATATATACCATCATTCCCAATACTGCAAAGGAAAGTACCGCTGTGACAGCCGTAACGGAATGAATGATTTTGCGAATTAATTTCATATTTTGTTGGAAACGTAATATTCCGTTTCCGCTCCTTCCTGCTTGTTTTCTGCCTTTTGCAGCTGGTAATGCTATAATACTCTAGTCAGCCGCTCCATCTCCATACGGGTGGGAATTATAAAATTAAAGCTGTACTGAAAAAGGCTTCTCTTATAATATCTGCGAAAAAATTGGTATTATAAATGGTAAAATTACTGTTGAAAAGTAGAATTGTATTGTCCGCTTTCGTGTGATATAATAAATCTTAGCCGTAAATATTTTGGTATTTATGGTAAAACAGGCAGCGAGAGCAGATTTATGGTTCTTATGTCTGTGGTGCGAATGCTTACACAATCTATATGGAGCAATTTTATAGTTTGTGCCTATTTGGTTTTTCAAAAATTTTGCAGAAATTCGTCGTAAATATTTTTACTTTTATTATAAGGATACCCTGTTATTATGATAACTTTTCAAAAAATCATTATTATCACCGGCCATTATGGCTGCGGCAAAACAAACCTTGCCGTCAACCTGGCGCTTCATCTGGCAGACGGGGGAGAGCAGGTCACCATTATGGATTTGGATATTGTCAACCCGTACTTCCGTACCAATGACTGCAGAGAGCTGTTTGAGGAACGTGGTATTGAGCTGATTGCGGCAAACTTTGCCTCTACCAATCTGGACGTACCGTCCCTTCCGGGAAGCGTGGCTTCAAAAATCCGGATGGGGGATGGCACTATTATTTTAGATGTTGGCGGGGATGACGCCGGGGCGGTCGCTCTGGGGCAATACGCCGCCTTAATTGAGGAAAAGGGCTATGAAATGCTTTATGTCTACAACCCTTTCCGTTTTTTGACCGCGGAACCGAAGGAAACGGCTGAATCGCTTCGCAGCATTGAAGCAGCTTCCCGCCTTAAGGCAACCGCGCTTGTAAATAACGCAAACCTTGGCCCTTTAACCACTCCTGAAGTGGTGGAGCGGGGCTTGACTTTCGGCAAACAGTTGACTGAGGTAACCGGCCTGCCGGTTAAGTTCACCGCTTGTGTGAAAGGAAACGAAATACAGAATAACGGGACAGATATTTTCCCAATGGAATTGTATTTGAAACCTGTTGAGTGAAAAGAGGAGGTATAAGGTATGGCAAAGACGACGATTAATGCTGATCGCTGTAAAGGCTGCGGGCTTTGCACCACTGTTTGCCCGAAGAAGATTCTTCAGCTTTCAAAAACAGTGCTGAATGCTAAAGGCTACAACCCGGCAGAAATTATCGACATGGATAGCTGCATTGGCTGCGCGATGTGTGCGAAAACCTGTCCTGACTGTGCAATTACAGTCGAAAAATAGTGGAATTTGAAAACATTTCGTATAATTTTGTATAACTATACGAAAGAATGGAGGCAAATATGTCACAGCAATATATGATGAAGGGAAACGAGGCTCTCGCGGAAGCGGCGCTCCGCGCAGGCTGCCGCTATTTCTTCGGCTATCCGATTACGCCGCAGACCGAACTTTCCGCGTATATGTCAAAACGGATGCCCAAAATCGGAGGGACTTTCCTGCAGGCCGAATCTGAGATTGCGGCAATTAATATGGTATTGGGCGCTTCTTCTGTTGGCGCGCGGGTTATGACTTCTTCCTCTTCCCCTGGAATCAGCCTGAAGACAGAGGGGATTTCTTACATAGCGGGCTCTGATCTGCCCTGTTTGATTGTTAATGTACAGCGCGGCGGCCCAGGGCTTGGCGGTATTCAGCCTTCTCAGGCGGACTATTTCCAGGCGACAAAGGCGCCCGGTCACGGCGACTTGCACATTATGGTGTTTGCGCCTGCCAGTATTCAGGAAATTGTCGACATGGTTGGGCGCGCCTTTGATAAGGCGGATCAGTACCGTGTACCGGCTATGCTGTTAGCTGACGGTGCTCTTGGCCAGATGATGGAACCGATTGCGTTCCCAGATGAGAGTGAGGAGAAAAAGCTTCCTGAAAAGCCATGGGCGGCGACCGGAACCAAGGGGAGCAGAAAGCCGAACATTATCAACTCCCTTTATTTGAACCCCAACAAGCTTGAGGACAGCGTTCGCGAGCGATTTGAGCGGTATGAGAAAATTAAAGAGAACGAGGTTCTTTACGAAGAAGTTATGACTGACGATGCAGATCTTGTTCTGATTGCTTACGGGATTACGTCCCGTATTTGTAAAACCGCTGTCAATATGGCGCGTGCAGAGGGCATTAAGCTTGGTTTGCTCCGCCCAATTACTCTCTGGCCGTTCCCGGAGAAGGCTATCGCAAAAATTGCGGATCATGCAAAAGCGTTTATGTCTGTTGAAATGAGTATGGGCCAGATGGTAGATGATGTGCGTCTTGCTGTAAACGGAAAATGTCCGGTCCGTTTCTTTGGGCGTACCGGCGGTGTCATTCCGACTCCGGATGAAATTTTGCAGGCTGCAAAGGATGTTTTAGCTTCTGTAGGAGGTGACAAATAATGGCGGTTGTATTTGAAAAAACAAGAGGCCTGACCGATGTTGCCACCCACTACTGCCCCGGCTGCGGACATGGTATTGTTCACCGTCTTGTTGCTGAATCACTGGTAGAACTGGACGTGTTGGAAAAAACCGTTGGTGTCTGCCCGGTTGGCTGTTCGGTCATGGCATATGATTATTTTAACTGTGACTTTATTGAGGCGCCTCACGGCAGGGCTCCGGCTGTTGCAACCGGCGCCAAGCGTGTTTTAGGTGATAAAAATATTGTATTTACTTA
The DNA here is from genome assembly GCA_902766785.1 of Oscillospiraceae bacterium. Lineage (GTDB taxonomy): Bacteria > Bacillota > Clostridia > Oscillospirales > Ruminococcaceae > Metaruminococcus_A. The sequence goes on from CACXEO010000029.1 coordinate 5,029, forward strand.
TCAGGGCGACGGCGACCTCGCTGCAATCGGCACGGCGGAGACAGTTCATTCCGCAACCCGCGGCGAGAATATCACCATCATCTTCATCAATAACGCAATTTACGGTATGACCGGCGGCCAGATGGCTCCGACCACCCTGCCGGGCCAGGTCACACAGACCACTCCGTACGGGCGCGATGTTAAAACAGCCGGTTATCCGGTTCGTGTCTGTGAGATGCTTTCTACGCTGGACGGCGTCTACTATGCGGAACGTGTTGCTGTTGATTCAGTCCCGCACATCAATGCCGCAAAAGCAGCGATCAAGAAAGCGTTCCAGAATCAAATTGACGGCAAAGGTTTTTCAATCGTTGAAGTCGTTTCCAACTGCCCCACGAACTGGGGGCTCTCTCCGGCGGAGTCAATGCAGTGGCTGCGTGACAATATGCTCCCGTATTATCCGCTTGGCGTATATAAGGATAAAGACAAGGGAGGAAACGAATAATGGATAAGAATATTGTACTAGCCGGTTTTGGCGGGCAGGGAATCCTGTTTGCGGGTAAAGTACTGGCCTACACCGGCATGATTGACAATCTCCACGTTTCCTGGCTTCCGTCTTATGGGCCGGAGATGCGCGGCGGTACGGCCAACTGTTCGGTCTGCATTTCGGAGAACGAAATTGGTTCTCCGCGCGTACTTAATCCAAACATCCTGATTGTCATGAATATCCAGTCTTACGACCGTTTTATCGACACGGTTGTCGATGGCGGCGGTGTTGTGATCAACAGTACTCTGATTAATAAAAAGACCAATAATGAAAAAATCAACTGCGTTTATATTCCTGCAACGGAAATGGCGAATGAAAACGGTCTGCAGGGTCTTGCCAACATCATTTGTCTGGGCGCAATGCTCAAGCAGAGCGGGATGACCAGTTATAAAACCATGGAAGAGGCCGTTAAAAAATGCGTGCCCGCTTCTAAGGCGCACCTGCTGGACGCAAACCTTAAGGCTCTTAAGCTCGGTTACGATTTTGAAGGCTGAAGCCTTGAAAAATAACAGCAAAAGCCCCGCCATTTGGCGGGGCTTTTTGTATTAGAAACAAGAACGCTTGCCTTTGCGGAAAACAGCTTGCGCACCTTTTATTAAAAACTTCCGATGGAGGAAAGCCTTGCGGACAACTGCAAACGCCTGCCGGCGGCACCGGTAAAAAGAGGCCGTGCTGTTTATGATTCTTCCGGCTTTATTCCACCCCGCACACCATATGGTAGATAACGTTTATTGAGGAGAACAACTGCGCCGATCGCCGCCATGACAATACCGGTAAAGATGAGTAAAAGCTCGACCGACACAATATCGGAAAGCGGGCCAAAGATCGCCATTCCAAGCGGCATGACTGTTGTAACGATAATCTGCACCAGTGAGAAAATCCGCCCCTGTTTATCGGGATCGGTAATCTCTTGAAGAAGCACTATGGCGGGCGAGCTGATAAATGGAATACACGTGCCGGTAAGCAGCATGAAAAACAGGTAGGACCAGAAATTCTGCGGGATGCCGAGCACCGCCGTCAGAAGGCCAAATAAAATACCGAACAGCCCGATGGTCCTAAGCCGGTTTCTGAAACCGCCCCATGAGGCAATCACCACACCGCCGAGGATGCTGCCAATACCTAAAAGCATTTCGTTGAGAGTGAGCCGCCAGACTTCGTCGCCAAAGGTACGGGTCACCAAAAGCGGCGTAATGAGGGCGGCCGGCGTAACAAAGAACATGAAAAAGGCATAAGCAAAAATCAGCGCTTTTAATAACGAGTGCCGCCAGGCGTAGAGGATGCCGTCCTTGAGCTCCTGAAAATGCCCTTTTTCTTCTTGAGGGACGGCGCGTTCCAACCGTTTCACCTTAAGGGTGAACATAATGCCGATTGCGGCCGCCGCTGTGATAACGTCTACAAAGAAGGTGGAAACAATGCCCGCGGAAGCGAGAAGAGCGCCGCTGATGGCGGGGGAGAGGACCATAGTCAGGGATTGGATGCTCCCGTTGATACCGTTGACCCGCATCAGCTTGTCAGTCGGGACAATCTGCGGGATCATCGCATTGACAGCAGGAGTTTGAACCCCTGAGCCAAGGGAACGGATTCCCGAAATGATAAAGAGAAGCCAAATATCTTGATAGCCTGCCAAAAATAGCAGAGCAAGAACCAAAGTGGACGCGGCAATCACCCCGTCCGCTATCATAATCAGCATCTTGCGGCTGTATCGGTCGGCCCAGACCCCTGCAAATACTGAAATCAAAAGCTGAGGAAGGAATCCGCAGAGTGTAGAAATGGTCATCATCAGCCCTGAACCGGTCGTCAGAGTGATGTGCCAGACAATGGCGTACTGGACAAGGGAAGAACCGAAAAAAGAAACGGTCTGGCCTGATAAAAAAAGAACAATTTGTTTTTTCCAATTATTCTGTTTTGCTGGAGAAGCCGGGGGTTGACTCTGTTCGTTCATAAAACTCCTTGTATTTACATGGAAATGGTTCCGACTGAAAAATCTAGCCATAAAACGAATATGAAAGGTCAGGCGTGTTGCTTTTGTATATCCGCAGGATCCTCCAACCAATCCATTATTTAGTTTTGGTCAATCGTATGACAATAAACGCCGGGAAAGGAATTCGGAATTTCAATTACGTTAAGTTCTTTTTTGTAAAATTCTAATGCGTCAGAGACCCAGCCGATGGCAGCGTAACCGTAACCGGCCTCCCGCATTGCTTCCATAGTTCTGTAAAGCAGAGCGGTACCAACGCCCATGCCGCGGCAGGACTCCAAAACGCCAGTCGGCCCGAAAAAGCCTTTGGCTGTGGCGTCAAAGCAGGCAAAGCCGACAATTTTTTTATCCCTGACCGCAATATAACAGGTGGAGGGGAGGGCGGCAAGGGCTACAGTACATTCATCTATCCAGGCGGGGAAAAAGTTTTCTTTGATGAAATCAAGAATTTTAGAGCGGTCTAAACCCATAGCGCGATGGATGGTAATCCCATGTTGCTCTGTGCGTTGATATGCCGCAGCGGAATCGGGAAGGTCATATAATTTTACAAGCAGGTCAGTTGCCATTTAATCGCCCCTTTTCAATATCGTAGTACCAGTATAATGGAAATAAAAACGAAAATCAAGAAACCTCCGGGCGATTTTTAAACGTTACAAAAAGCCAACCCCTTTTCGGGCTGGTCATCACTTATGATTTTTTAAAGACCATTCTTTCAAGTCGTTTCCTTCTTGGAGAAGCCGGTGGAGTACAGCAGGGTTCTCCTCCGCAAGTGCGGCCCGATATTCCGATAAATGTGCTGTAATGCGGTCGATTTCGCACAGCAGCGCTTCCCGGTTATCCAGAAAGAGCGACGTCCACATTTCAGGGTTGCATTTCGCCACCCTGGTAAGGTCTTTGAAGCTGCCGGCACTGAACCCCTTTTCCAGTTTAAGAGTTGGGCTCTTTACATAAGCGTTCGAGACCACATGGGCAAGCTGGGAGGTGTAGGCAATAATCTGGTCATGTTCCTCAGGGCTTGCATACACCACTTTTTCAAAACCGGTTTCAAGTGCTAGGCTGGACAGCGTTTTTACTGCGCTTTGATCTGTGCGGGGTGTAGGTGTTATAATAAAACTCGCCCCCTGGTACAGATCTGCAAGGGAGTAATCAATACCCGAAAACTCACGCCCCGCCATGGGGTGGGTCCCCACATACCGGATTCCCGCTTCAGCCAAAGGAGCGTCGAGAGCGTCTACCACCTTTGCTTTGATTCCGCAGGTGTCGGCAACAATGCTTCCTTTTTTTAAACACTTTATATTCTGTAAGAAAAACGCAATGGTATCCTCGGGGTAAAGGGCTGCCAGAGTCAAATCGGCGTCCGTAAGCCCTTCCGGTTCAATAATCTGGCTGACAATTCCCTGCTCCAGTGCTTTTTTTGAGACTTCCGGGTTTTTCTCTACTCCAAGTATGGTGTGCCCGCCAGTCTTCTGCAGCGCCTTTGCAAAAGATGCACCAATCAACCCCAGGCCAGCAATTGCAATAATCATTTCGTCCACCCAATTCACTTTAGCGATTTTAACCAATAAAGTTTACCAGAAGAATCGCTGGTTGTCAAGCGGTAAAACAGCTTGCAAAATCATAGTTGTGAATTGATGCAAAGGGAATAGATTTTCAACTTTTAATCTTTATCTATTCATACAAAGTTTTAAAAGCTCTGTTAATTTGTGACCTCGTTCGTGTTATAATAGTAAATACTTTTAACTTGCATCAGGTTAAAGCGTATCCGGGCGGGGTTGCCCTACCTTCTGTGGAAAGGATGATGTGTCATGAAACTGACAGGCTCGCAGATCATTGTTGAGTGTTTGCTGGAGCAGGGTGTCGATACGGTATTCGGTTACCCGGGTGGCGCGGTACTCAATATTTATAATACGCTGTACCAGTATAGCGGGAGAATACGGCACATTATCACGGCACATGAGCAGGGAGCCGCTCATGCTGCCGATGGTACCGGCGGGTGCCAGTATTGACAAACCTATACTTGAAATGAAAGTTTAATATTGCTTGATGAAACAGGTGAATTGTATGAAAAAGATTTCTGTTTTTGACTCAACCCTACGAGACGGTGCGCAGGCGGAAAATATCACCTTCACCGTAGAGGATAAGTTAAACATTGTCAAAAGCCTGGATCAATTGGGGGTTGATTACATCGAAGCCGGGAATCCCGGCTCCAACCCCAAGGACCTGGAATTTTTCGCCCGTGTAAAAGAGCTTGAACTCAAAAACGCAAAGCTCGTTGCCTTTGGTTCCACCCGGCGGCGCGATATCCCCGTTGAGGAGGATAAAAACGTGCAGGCCCTGCTGACAGCGGATACCGGCGCGGTTGCCATCTTTGGCAAAAGCTGGGATATGCATGTCACCGAGATTATCAAGACCACCCTGGAGCAGAATCTTGAGATGATTACCGATACGGTTTCATTTTTTGTTTCAAAAGGAAAGACGGTTTTCTTTGATGCCGAGCATTTTTTTGACGGCTATAAAGAAAATCGCGAGTACGCGCTCAAAACCCTTGCCGCTGCGGAAAAGGCGGGGGCTGCCTGCCTGGTTCTCTGCGATACCAACGGCGGATGCTTCCCGGATGAAATCAGCCGGATTGTGGCCGACGCTGTCTCCAAAACAAATGTCCCGGTGGGAATCCATTGTCATGACGACGTGGGCTGTGCGGTTGCGAATACCATTACAGCGGTGGAAGCGGGTGCCGAGCAGATTCAGGGCACCTACATCGGATATGGAGAGCGTTGCGGCAACGCAAACCTTTCTGCAATTATCCCGAGCCTGCAGCTCAAGCTGGGCTATGCGTGCATCCCGGATGATAGCATGGAGCGGCTGACGAAAACGGCGCGGTATATCGCCGATATTTCCAATATGATCCTGCCGAATTCTCTGCCTTATGTCGGGAAGAGCGCCTTTGCTCACAAGGGCGGCATGCATGTGGACGGGGTGACAAAAAAACCACGGTCGTTTGAGCATATCCCGCCCGAAGCGGTGGGGAACCGCCGCAACGTCTTGCTGAGTGAGGTTTCGGGGAAGGCCGCCCTTCTCTCCAAGCTGGAGCTTTTGGGGGACGCGGTTTCAAAGGATTCGCCTGAGGCAGGCTCGTTGGTGGAGCTGGTCAAGGAGCTGGAGTATAACGGCTACCAGTTTGAGGCTGCTACGGCAAGCCTTGAATTGTTCGCCCTTAAGCACCTTCATAAATTTAAGCCCTTTTTTGAAGTGACCGACTTCAAGGTCATTGGAGAACGGAGCGAAGAAGGTGCGCACAACCGCGACTACGCTATGATTAAGATCAAGGTTGGCGACCGGTTTGAAATCACGGCTGACGAAGGGGACGGCCCGGTTCACGCGCTCGACATTGCGCTGCGGAAAGCGGTGGGCAAGTTTTACCCTTCCATTGAAAAGATCCGTCTGGTGGACTATAAGGTGCGTGTCATTGAGCCGCGGGATGCAACCGCCGCTCAGGTCCGGGTTTTTATAGAAACTACGGACGGAGACAGTACCTGGACGACGGTTTCCGTTTCGTCCGACGTCATTAACGCAAGCTTAAACGCCGTTGCTGATTCCGTCGAATACAAACTGTTAATGGATTCAAAAAAATAAGATAAAAGGAGTGTAACGAATTATGGGAATGACGATGAGCCAAAAAATACTGGCGGCCCACGCGGGCTTGGAAAAGGTAGAGGCCGGCCAGCTGATTAATGCAAAGCTGGATATGGTGCTCGGCAATGATATTACCGCCCCCGTTGCCATCAACGAATTCAACAAGGCTGGATTCGGCAGCGTATTTGACCGGAACAAGATATCTTTGGTGATGGATCATTTTGCGCCAAACAAAGATATTAAAGCTGCGACCCAGTGCAAGCAGTGCCGGGAGTTTGCAAACGACATGGGCATTGTCAACTTTTACGATGTAGGCGATATGGGCGTTGAGCATGCCCTCCTCCCGGAAAAAGGGCTGGTCTGCGCGGGTGAACTTGTCATCGGCGCGGATTCCCACACCTGTACTTATGGTGCGCTCGGCGCGTTTTCCACCGGCGTTGGTTCCACCGATATGGCTGCCGGGATGGCGACTGGGGAAGCTTGGTTCAAGGTGCCTTCCGCCATCCGCTTCAATTTGACTGGGAAGCTGAACAAATGGGTGAGCGGCAAGGACGTCATCCTTCATATCATCGGGATGATCGGGGTTGACGGCGCCCTCTACCAGTCGATGGAATTTGGCGGCGAGGGGCTCAAAAACCTCACGATGGACGACCGGCTCTGCATGGCGAATATGGCGATTGAAGCCGGCGCGAAAAACGGCATTTTTGAAGTTGACGACGTGACCATCGCCTATATGAAGGATCGTGTCAACCGTGAATTCAAGGTTTATACCGCTGACCCGGACGCGGAATACACCCGCGTGATTGACATTTACCTGTCTCAGGTTAAACCGACCGTGGCGTTCCCGCATCTGCCGGAAAACGCTCGGACGATCGACAACGTCGGCGACGTGAAGATCGACCAGGTTGTCATTGGTTCCTGCACCAACGGTCGCCTCTCCGACATGGAAACCGCCGCCGAAATTCTCAAGGGGAAAAAGGTGGCGAAGCATGTCCGCTGCATCATCATCCCCGCGACCCAGAAAATCTGGATGGAATGTGTCAAACGCGGCTATATGGATATCTTCATTGAAGCTGGCTGTGCCGTTTCCACCCCGACCTGCGGCCCTTGCCTTGGCGGCCATACCGGAATCCTCGCGGCCGGTGAACGGGCGGTGGCAACCACCAACCGCAATTTTGTCGGGCGGATGGGTCACACCGAAAGTGAAGTTTATCTGGCGAGCCCGGCGATCGCAGCTGCTTCTGCCATTGCCGGGAAAATCGCTGACGTATCAGAAGTACTGTAAAGGAGGAATGCAGCATGAAAGCACATGGAGCAGTTCATAAATACGGTGACAATATCGACACCGACGTTATCATCCCGGCACGGTACCTGAACACCGCCGACCATAAGGAACTTGCCTCCCATTGTATGGAGGATATCGACAAGGAGTTTATCCACAGAGTAAAAGAAGGGGACATCATGGTTGGTCAGGCGAACTTTGGCTGCGGCTCCTCCCGGGAACACGCGCCGATTGCCATTAAGGCGAGCGGCATTTCCTGCGTTATCGCGGCCACCTTTGCCCGGATTTTCTACCGCAACGCCATCAACATCGGCCTTGCGATCCTTGAGTGCCCGGAAGCGGCTGAAAACATAAAAAACGGCGACGAGGTCGAGGTTGATTTTGACACCGGCGTTATTACAAACGTCACCAAAAATGAAACCTATCAGGCCCAGCCTTTCCCGGACTTCATCAAGACAATTATAAGCGAAGGCGGCCTGCTGAATTCGCTGAGAAAATAGGAGATGTCGTTATGAACAAAAATATCACGGTCATCCGGGGCGACGGCATCGGCCCTGAAATCGTCGGAGAGGCGCTCAAGGTGCTGGACGCCGTCTGCGAGCGGCATGGCCACACCTTTTGTTATACCGATATCCTGATGGGCGGCGCGTCGATTGACGCGACTGGCGTCCCCCTGACCGGCGAGGCGCTGGAGACCGCAAAAAAATCCGACGCCATCCTTCTCGGCTCGGTCGGCGGACCGAAATGGGATAACCTGCCCGGCCATCTCCGCCCGGAGGCGGGTCTGCTTGCCATCCGGAAGGGGCTGAACCTGTTTGCGAATCTTCGTCCGGCGATGCTCTATAATGAGCTCCGCGCCGCCTGCCCCCTGCGGGATGAAATCATCGGGGACGGTTTTGATTTTCTTGTCATGCGGGAACTCACCGGCGGCCTCTACTTCGGCGAGCGGGAGCAGGGAGAAAAGGATGGAATGCGGTACGCGAAAGACACCCTCATCTATACAGAGGAAGAAATCCGACGAATCACAGTCAAGGCTTTTGAGATCGCCCGGAAGCGCCGCAAAAAAGTGACCAGCGTCGACAAGGCGAATGTACTCGATTCCTCCCGGCTCTGGCGGGCGGTTGTTCACGAAGTGGCAAAAGATTACCCGGATGTGGAATGCACCGACATGCTGGTTGACAACGCGGCGATGCAGCTTGTCAAAGACCCGAAGCAGTTCGACGTTCTCCTGACCGAAAATATGTTCGGCGATATCCTTTCGGACGAAGCAAGCATGGTGACCGGTTCGATCGGGATGCTCGCTTCCGCCAGCCTGAACGAGACCAGGTTCGGCCTTTATGAGCCGAGCGGCGGTTCCGCGCCCGATATTGCGGGGCAGAACAAGGCGAACCCGATCGCGACTATCCTTTCGGCGGCGATGATGCTCCGCTATTCGTTCGATTTGGACAAAGAGGCGGACGAAATTGAAGCTGCGGTCAAGAAGGTTCTCCAGGCAGGGTGCCGTACAGGGGATATCATGAGCGAGGGCTGCCGCCTCGTCTCCTGTACCGAAATGGGCGATGCCATTACGGCGGCGTTGTAATGGTTTTGCGGTTTATCCAAGAGTAGAATGGAAAAGTCCTGCGGAAAATTTTTCCGCAGGACTTTTTGCAGACGTTTTTCTGTTGGTATTGAAACAGGATATTAGTCCATTGTTAGGGAGGCATAACTGCCCCGAACCAATTGGATCAGGTCATCTGGGGCGAGCTCCACCTGCGTCCCGATCTTTCCGCCGCTGACCATAATTGTTTCAAAGGTCCTGGAAGATTCATCCAAAAAGGTGGAAAACTGCTTTTTCATCCCAATGGGGGAACAGCCGCCTCTAATATATCCAGTGACCTTGTTGATTTCACTGACCGGAATCATAGAAACCGATTTTTCACCAGCTGCTTTCGCCGCTTTTTTCAAATCCAGTTCTTTTGAAACAGGCACTTCAAAAACACGGTAGTTTCCAGACGCCCCTTTGGTAACCAGCGTTTTAAAGACCCGTGCAGGGTCTTGCTCAAGTTTTCCGGCAACAGAAACGCCGTCAATCTGTCCGTCGCCGTGTTCGTAAAAATGGGATTGGTAAGGAATTTTTGCCTTGTCCAGAATCCGCATAACATTTGTCTTGCTCTCTGCCATTCGTTCCGCCTCTTTAAACATGTTTTTCTTTATTATAGTTCGGAGAAAAGATGATCGCAATCTTTTTTAACAAGATACTTGACATTTTTTTTACTGCTTGATATAATAGAAAAGCTGAATGCGAGTGTGCTGGAATCGGCAGACAGGCACGTTTGAGGGGCGTGTGTCTTTGGCGTACGGGTTCAAGTCCCGTCACTCGCACCAA
>CACXEO010000030.1 GCA_902766785.1 Oscillospiraceae bacterium
ATATTTTTGCAGGCGAGTGCTCTACTCCAGCTGTTTATAATGATTTTATGACCATCCTGGCTGAAGAACATCAAATTCAAAACGAAGTTTTCCAGGAAATGTCTAAACGCGGATGGTACCAGACACAGCCGGCTGAACAGCAGAAAATTAACGAAGCTAAAACGAAATTTACTGCTCAAAATTTTTAAAGACAGAATTAAACACGTTAAAATCGGTACTGTTATTTAACGTATATTTTTGTGATTTCAATTCAAAATATCTGCCGCGCAAAGTTAGGCCCTGCCTTAAGGCGCGGCAAACATATTTTATTTAGTAAAAAATGTCCGTAAACGTTTGTGTAGGGAGCAGGGGGAGCATCTGCATATATGATTGTTCCTGCTTTTTATTTCAGGGCCAATTTTTATTTCATAAGCAAAAAAGTATTCTCTATAACCATAATAATTATATTTGTACAATGGGGAATGCCGTTTATAGCACAGAATAGACATACAGCCAAAACGCAGTATAGACTATAACAGAATTTAAGAAAACTCACCCTGTGCTACACTGCAGCATAAAGTGTCGCAATTTCATAGAACCACTTGAAAAATTCAGGGATATGTTGTAAAGTGGTACTAACAGAGATTGAAGGGGGATTTATTCATGGATTTAAAAGCGTTTTATAAATTAAGCTACGGGCTTTATATTGTTTCAAGCTGTGATCAGGACCGTCAGTCTGGTTGTATCGTGAATACATTGACACAAGTTACTGCAGAGCCGGTCCAGCTTGCTGTTACGGTGAATAAAGACAATTTTACCAAAGAATTGATTGAAAAATCCGGCTTTTTTACCGGTGTGGCCTTAACCGAAAGCGCCGATATGGATTTGATTGGCACCTTTGGCTTCCGCTCTGGAAAAACGGAAAATAAATTTGAAAAATTCCCTGTAAAGCAGGATTTAAACGGCGTATTCTATGTCACACAGGACGTTGCCGCCCGTTTTAGCTGCAAGGTTGTAAAACAGCTTGATCTCGACACGCATGTAATGTTTATCGGCGAAGTGCAGGAAGCTGAAACGTTAAGTGAAGACGACGTTATGACCTACGCTTATTACCAGCAGGTGAAAAAGGGGACAACGCCGAAAAACGCCCCCTCGTATAAAGGTGAGGAGACGCAAAAAAAAGGCTACCGCTGTAGTATCTGCGGTTATGTTCTGGAATCGGACACGCTTCCGCCGGATTTCATCTGCCCGATTTGCAAACAGGGCGCTGATAAATTTGTGAAACTGTAAATACTCTGCACCGGCGGAAACCGCCGGTGCCTTTTTATGTACCCACCCATCCAAACGGGGATGGGGCAGGCCGTGTTTCTCATTGGAAAACACTGAATAAAAAGGCACAATCACTGATTGAATCGGCGGTTTATCCACCTTTGTTGCTGCGGAAGTGCCAAGGGCACCTTTTTGTCACTAATCGCAGCAGGGCGCAATAACGCCCGCACAACGAAGTGATTCCAAAAGTTCGTTGACAGAACAGATAACTTCTTTCAGGCTTGCACACGGTGAAATATCGCAAACCGCAGGCCCTGGGAGACATAATGCAGGGGTGCAAACTGATGGGCAAGCTCTTTTATAAATGCAAGTGTCCTGATCTTCCAGATGACGGTACCGATCCGAATTGTTCTCGCAGTTCATAAGAATCCTCCTTTGCTGCATTGAGGGAATATTCCCCACTAACAGGATATGGTAATTCACCGCATAATGTGACAAATTGCATTGGATTTTTATCAAAGGAGGGCGCAATAAAAAGGTTTATATTTCCGATGAATTCCCGTTATTGGCTTGTTTTTGAGCCTCCACGTATTGTTGAAGTGCATACTCGATCTCCTTGTTGGCAGAACGCTTGTTTTTTTTGGCTACCTCTTTGATCGCCTCTAAAAGTTCGTCCGGAATCCGGAGCGAAAACGGTGTGTAATAGTTTCCCATGTTGTCGTTCCTCTTTAAATTCAGTGTCAGTAATATATGTCAACATTATATCAATCTGAAATCAGAATATTAGAATGCAAAATGATATTTCTTTAATATCAGTTTTTCAGATTAATTGTTAAATACGCTTGTTTACTGGGACACGCTATTATTTTATAGATATTTTCAGGTTTGTGTGCTATACTGAAACAAAACAGGGAAAAGGAGTTTACGACCATGGAATCAGTTTTGTTTGACCGCGGCTGGCGTTTTTTTTCAGGTGAATATATGACTTTTTTTGGCCAGGCACTTCGTAGTGTTGACAGTGACCGCTGGAAGGAAGTTGATCTTCCGCACGATGCGGTTATTGGCCTTGACCGTGACCCGTCCAATCCATCCGGGATGCCGGGCGGCTATACGAAAAACAGCATGTTGTATTACCGCAAGGAATTTGATTGTCCAGATGAGTGGAAGGGAAAAGAGGTCATTGCCGAGTTTGAAGGTGTTTACATGAATGCCGAAATTTTGCTCAATGGCAATCTTATTACCTCACACCCTTATGGGTATACCAGCTTTTTTGCAAAATTGACTTCCTATTTAAAATACGGTAAAAAAAATGTTCTTTTGGTAACCGTAAACAACCTGGCACAGCCCAGTTCCCGCTGGTATGCAGGAGCCGGCATCTACCGCCATGTCCGGCTGCACGTAGGTGAGCAGGTACATATTCGTCCTTGGCAGTTTAAGATCTGTACACCTGAAGTTTCCAGTGAAAGCGCGGAAATTTGTCTTACGGCCAACGTCACCAACCTTACAGAAAGCGCACAGCAGGTTTCTATTCATTACGATATTCTTGAAAAGGGGACCGGGAAAATGGTTCTCTCTGGAAAGATAAGTCCGCTGCTCCTGATGGAAAAAGGAGACACTTCAGTAGAGCATTCTATACAGCTGAAATTTCCTAAACTTTGGGGGATAGACTCTCCCTCACTTTATGAGGCGAAGTATAAAGTTGTCTCAAGAGATGGAAAAGCACTGGATTCCGGCAGTGTCACGTTCGGTATCCGCAGCATTTCGTTTGACAGCAAGAACGGATTCCGTCTAAACGGCCGTACAATTAAAATGAAGGGTGGATGTATCCACCATGATCACGGCCCGCTGGGTGCAGCTTCCTATGATGATGCTGAGGAGCGCCGTGTGAGGATTCACAAGGAGGCTGGTTTTAACGCGATCCGCTGTGCCCATAACCCGCCCTCCGTGGCCTTTTTAGACGCTTGCGACCGCCTTGGAATTTTGGTGATTGATGAGGCGTTTGACTGCTGGCGGCTCGGCAAAAACCCTTTTGATTACCATATTTATTTCAGCGATTGGTGGAAAAGGGACCTGGAAAGCATGATTGACCGGGATTATAACCATCCGTCTGTCATTATATGGTCAGTCGGCAATGAGGTCATTGAACGGGACGGAGGCTCAGGCGGCGTAGAAATCTGCCGGATGCTTGCGGATCATGCGCGTTCCATAGACCCGAGCCGCCCGGTTACAATTGCTTCGAACAATATTATCACGCTGAATGACGACGAGGAAGTTGAGGATGCAAACTGGGCGGCAAACCTCAAGGAAAATGTCATTGATAAAGAAAACGACCTTTTCGGCCGTAAATCCGAGGCTGTATTTGCCTCGCTCGATATTGCTGGCTACAACTATATGATTCAGCGGTACGGCTACGATCAGAAAAAATATCCGGACCGTGTTATCATGGGAACCGAGACCTTCCCACATACCCATTATGACAACTGGAAAGAAACTGTGGCGCACGACAATGTAATAGGAGACTTTGTCTGGACATCGTTCGATTATCTCGGGGAGGCGGGCATTGGAAAAGTCGAGTATGACAAGCAGGACGGCTGGGGCGGCGCTTATCCTTGGTTCTACGCCAATTGTGGCGATTTCGATATCTGCGGCACCAAACGCCCGCAGTCCTACTACCGCGATATCGTATGGAACCAGCGCAAAAAGCCCTTTATTGGCGTATATGATCCCCGTTATCACGGCCGTAAAATCGTTATCAAAGAATGGGCCTGGGAACCGGTTCAGGAGGGATATTCTTTCCCGGGATGTGAAGGGATGGAAACTCTGGTTGATGTTTACAGTCAGTACGACGAGGTCGAGCTTTTTGTAAATGGGAAATCCTA
>CACXEO010000031.1 GCA_902766785.1 Oscillospiraceae bacterium
GTCGTAGTACGACACAAAATACTCCACCGCGTTCTCCGGGAAGAACTCCTTAAACTCGGAGTATAGCTGGCTTGCGAGCGTTTTATTATGCGCAATCACGAGCGTCGGCTTGTTCAGCGCCTGGATGACGTTCGCCATCGTAAAGGTCTTGCCGCTTCCCGTCACGCCAAGCAGGGTCTGAAACTGGTTGCCTTTTTTGAAGCCGTCAACCAGTGCCTTGATTGCCTGTGGCTGGTCGCCGGTCGGTTTGTAATCGGAACGAAGTTTGAAGTCCATGGGGTGGTTTTTCCTCTAAAATGCTGTTTTAATAAAACGCCTATTCACCAAAAACTCGTAAAACAGGACAAAAACAGGGTGGTGAATAGACGAATTTTTTATAATGTAAAACTCTGTTTTGTCATCTTTAGTCCGAATCCCGCTATACCTCCGGAATACTTATATATGGTAGAGTATTCGTATTCACGGTATTCATGTCTAAACGTTTTGCACTTCACTATAAAAGCCGGTGTATTAGCTCCCAAAGCAAGCCTGCAGTTGATATAAATTGGGTTGCCCGCTGGCAAGTTTTCTATATCATCTGTTGGATAAACCTTATTTTCATATTCAAATACCTTTATGTCTTTAATATCAAATGGAAACTGAAGTTTAACAACATCTACGCTTTCATAAATACCTTCCGCTACGCCTTCCGCTCGTGGAGGCTCTACATATGTGCTTTCTCTTGCGTATTCTGATGGTGCACACGCATCTCGCTTTCCAATATATTCTAATTCATATATTTTACATTTCTCAGTCTCTTTCCGAAGTATATACTCATGGATTGATGTTACCGTCAAAACAATAATCGATGCTATTACACCAGATACAACTCCGATTAGTAATTCCTGCATTATACTTTCCTCAAAAAGATACTATCAAGCTTTTTCGACTAATCCTTTATGGCATTTTCTTCCACTCGTGTTTTGTTGATGAGCTATCAATCTTTAATAGCAAATTGCGACGAGATATTTTGAAATCCACTTTCATTGAAAACACCTTTCCTCCGACTTACAGTTTTGCTTAACAATCCATTCTTCTATCAGTTGTATTGCATTTGAAATCGCTTATTTGTCTTTGCCATAAAAATATCCCCAGTCTTATTATACGCCAAATCTTCACTTTTTTATCACTTTTGGCGTTTAATGATTTATCCTTATACTAACATGTGCTCACTCAATTGCCCTCCAGCAGATCCGTCACCAGCCCCTGCAGCTGTGCCGCATTCTGGTCCGTAATCACAGGTTTTCCGGTTCTCTTTTCCACGGCCTGCCTGGCCTCGCCGGCTGCCGAGCCGCCTTCCTGTGCAACGATCCGGTTCTCCTCGAGTGTCTCAGGGCGCTTTTCCCTTGAAATCTCCGTGGTGGTCGCTTCTGCCAGCATATTCAATACCAGCTCCAGTGTAGACATATTGTCGCGCAGGTTTTCCTTCTTCAATCCCTTGTATTTCTTGTATTGCCGCGTAGACATACCGGACCACGCCTTCGTGATTTCGTCGGTCAGAATGGCATATTCCACACCCTTCTGAACGCCGCGTTTTTCCCACTCGTCAGTCAATTCTTTCCTGACCTGAATCGCCTGCAGTCTCTGGTTGATCCATTCTCTTGAATAACCCTTCTTAAGATAGGTCTCAAGTGCCCGATCGATCGTCAGCTCCGGGTCGATCGTTTCCTCCATCCGTTCCCTTCCGACCTGTGCCAGCCAGAGTTTGAAGGGCTCAGCTTTTTTGGACGGAACGGATTGGATCAGACGGAGCAACTGCTCCGTTGTGGCAACGTCGGTCTTGTACTTTTTCCCGTCTTTCGGAGATGTCATCTTCAGTTGGTTACAATTTGTAACCAACTGACTTCCTTCTTCATTCAATCTGTTTTTTAGCACCTTCCAATAGTTTCTCGCACCGTCATAATCCGCCTGCTCCGTCAGCACGCCGACCACATCCACGATCGAGAAATACCACTCCTCCGTCTCTTCATCCCA
>CACXEO010000032.1 GCA_902766785.1 Oscillospiraceae bacterium
AACATTGTTGCTTTTAATGGAGCCGCCGCTGGCGTTAATTTGCAATAATAACCTCACGCCATATCCGCAGGCAAAGCCCGCGACGGCTGAAAAGCGCAAGACTCCCCTATAGTTCCACCCAAAAAAGTTCTACGACGCTCACAGCAGCCGTTTATTACACATAAAAATTCCCCGGGAAATATAAGCATAGCAGGAGGACAGTGTGCGAGAATTTATTATTAACCAAAATGACGCTGGGCAAAGGCTTGATAAATTTCTGGCCAAAGCGGTCAAAACGCTTCCGCACGGTTTATTGTATAAGGGAATCCGTTTAAAGCGAATCAAAGTAAATAACAAGCGCTGCCAGCCAAATCAGATCTTAGTCCCCGGCGACCGGATTTCGCTGTATTTGAATGACGAATTTTTTACAGAAGATACCAACCTGCCTTTTTTAGCGGCGTCTTCATATGTTTCAGTTGTTTATGAGGATGAAAACATCCTCCTTGTCAATAAGCCCTGCGGCCTGGTGGTGCATGAGGATGATGAAAATACCACAGATACACTAATTCACCGGGTACAGCATTACCTGTACAAAAAGGGCGAATACCAGCCGGTGCTGGAAGCCTCCTTTGCACCGGCGCTCTGCAACCGAATTGATCGAAATACCTGCGGGATCGTAATCGTTGCCAAAAACGCCGCAGCGCTCCGAGTACTCAACGAAAAAATAAAATATCGTGAGCTCACAAAAAAATATCTCTGCCTGGTTCGCGGGCAAATGCCAAAAAAGCATGAGGTCTTAACCGCTTATCTCAAAAAAGATTCCAACCAGAACAAGGTAGAGCTGTCAGATAGTATGGCGGCGGGTTATCGCAAAATTATCACGGAATACACGGTGCTGGAAAAGCGGGGCGGGTTCTCCCTGCTTGAAGTTAATCTTCTCACCGGTAGAACCCATCAAATCAGGGCCCACCTTGCCCACATCGGGCATCCGCTTCTGGGCGACGGAAAATACGGCGTTAACCGGGAGGATAAAAAACTTGGATATAAATATCAAGCGCTCTGCTCGTACAAACTGACCTTTTCATTTTCTTCCGACGCAGACGTTCTGGAATATCTCAATGGAAAAACCTTTACTGTAGATGATATCTGGTTCCGGAATGATTTTAAGAACGGAAGGCTGGACGCCAATTGAAAAACGACTCCTGTTATGCTATGATAAATTCAACCGAATATAGGAGACGATGCAAATGAAATACCTGGTCCTTCTCTGCGACGGCATGGCGGATTATCCCTGTGAAGAGCTCGGCGGGAAAACCCCGATGCAGGCCGCGGAAAAGACGAACATGAACAAGCTTGCCAAGCATTCCAGAATCGGGCTGGTCAAAACGGTAGCCGACCACCAAAACCCGGGAAGCGACGTTGCAAACCTGTCCGTTATGGGCTACGATCCAGACCTTTATTATGCAGGGCGCTCCCCGCTGGAGGCCGCCAGCATTGGAATCGCGCTTAAAACGACCGATGTGGCGATGCGGTGCAACCTCGTCACACTGTCAGACGAGACAGACTACAATAAAAAGACTATGGTGGATTACTGCGGAGGCGATATCAGTACCGAAGAAGCCGCCCGGCTGATCGAAACGCTTGCGGAATATTTCAATGACGATACGTTTACCCTTTATCCCGGCTTTAGTTACCGCCACTGTCTGGTTTGGGACAACGGCCTGGACGACATTCTGCCCCTTACCCCGCCCCACGACATTTCCGGCCGGGTTATCGGGGAATACCTCCCCTCCAACCCGAATGCCACGCCGCTCCTCCAAATGATGCGGAAAAGCTATGACATTTTAATGGCACACCCGGTCAATCGGGCCAGGATGGAGCGTGGGCTCCGCCCCGCAAACTCCATGTGGTTCTGGGGAAACGGCCGCTATAAGCCCCTCTCCCCTTTTACAGAGAAATTCGGCCTTAAGGGCGCTGTCATTTCCGCAGTCGATCTGATCAAAGGGATTGGAAAGCTGACCGGAATGGACGTCATCAACGTCCCCGGGGCGACCGGATATATCGATACGAACTTTGACGGTAAAGCAGAGGCGGCTGTTAAAGCACTGAAGGATCACGATTTTATCTATCTTCATGTAGAGGCTCCCGATGAGTGCGGGCACCGTTACGAACTCAAAAACAAGGTGAAATCGATTGAGCTGATCGACGAAAAAATCCTGGGGTCGGTTCTTGACGCCCTGGAACAATACGGCGACTATAAAGTAATGATTCTGCCGGATCATCCTACTCCCGTCTCCTTGAAAACACATACCCGTGACGCCGTCCCCTTTTTAATCTACCAAAAGCAAGATCCGGTCGACAATCCATATTCTTTCGATGAAGAGGGCGCAAAAAAAAGCGGCGTTTTCATTGAACACGGGCCGGATATCATAAAATCTTTCTTAAAATATTAACTGCTCCAAATAAAAAACCTGCGGAAAATCCGCAGGTTTTTTATTGTCCTAATTTCCTTTTTCACAAGCCTCTACTGTACCCGTTTCAGTGCCTCAGCCAGTTGAGCCGGGCAAGAAGTATTTTTAAATCCGCATTTAATTCCGGACAGCTTTTCAATCAACTCGTCCACCGGCTTTCCAACCGCCAACGCCGCCACCCCCTGAGTATTGCCGCTGCAGCCGCCTGTAAACTTAATTGCGGTTACGACTTTATTATCGTCAACCTCAACTGTTATTTTTTTAGAACAAACGCCCCGCGGCGTATACTCGATTGTCATTGTGATCTCTCCGTTTATACTTTTGTTTTCATACCAATATCATAAACTGCTTTTGCTACGTTTTCAGCAACCTTTTGATTGAAAGCATCCGGCAGGATATAATCAGTCCGCAGTTCTTCCTCCGGGATAATTGAAGCGATTCCATAAGCGGCGGCCAATTTCATTTCATCCGTGATATCGCTGACCCGCGCCTGCAAGGCTCCTTTGAAAATACCCGGAAACGCAAGAACATTATTGATCTGGTTCGGATAATCGCTCCGGCCTGTCCCAACAATGAAGGCTCCGCCTTTGACGGCGTCTTCAGGCAGGATTTCCGGCGCGGGATTTGCCATTGCAAAAACAATCGGCTTCTCCGCCATAGTGGCAATCATTTCGGGTGTGACAAGATTTGGACGGGAAACACCCAGAAAAACATCGGCGCCGACCAGCGCGTCCGCCAGCGTTCCCCGCTTGCCTGTACGGTTGGTGAGCCGTGCCAGATGAGCCTGCGCTTTGTTTAAGCCAGCCGCCCCTTCATAGACAATTCCATTTATATCACAAAGGATCAAATCCTTTAAGCCAACCATCAGCATAAGTTTTGCAATGGCAATGCCGGCAGCGCCCGCACCGTTTATTACCATTGTCATCTCTTCAAGCTTTTTCCCGGCAAGCTTGGCGGAATTGATCAATGCAGCCAGCGCGACAATTGCGGTACCGTGCTGGTCGTCATGGAAAACCGGGATATCCAAAATTTCCTTCAGCCGGGCTTCGATTTCAAAACAGCGCGGCGCCGCTATATCCTCCAGATTAATTCCACCAAAAGACGGGGCGATCAGGCTGACGGTACGGACAATTTCATCGACATCCTTGGAAGCGACACAAAGAGGAAAGGCGTCTACATCGGCAAAGGCTTTGAAAAGGGCACATTTCCCTTCCATAACCGGCATAGCGGCTTCAGGACCAATATCCCCCAGCCCCAAAACGGCAGTACCGTCCGTAATAACAGCTACCAAATTACCTTTTCGAGTCAATTCATACGCTTTTTCAGGATTATTCTGTATTTCCAGGCAAGGCTGCGCCACGCCGGGCGTATAGGCGACGGACAACTCCTCCCGGTTTGTAATCGGCGCACGTGAAACAACCTCAATTTTTCCCCGCCACGCCTCGTGGGCTAAAACGGCTTTTTCTTTAATGTCCATTTATCTGGTACTCTCCTTATATCTATTGGAAATTTTAAATAATTGATCCAGCGCGTCTCTGTGAACAACTTCGCTCCCAATATAGCTGCGGTTGGTTGAGGAATACATCCCATGGAAATCGGAACCGCCGGTCACCAGCAATCCCCTTTCTTCCGCAAGAGCCAGGCAAGCCGCCCGGTCTTCTTCAGTGTTCCGGGGATGATACACTTCAATGCCGTTCAGCAGATTCTGGTCGGTCAATTCCCGCAGCAGTTCCATGGAACGATAAACACTCGGATGCGCCATAACCGTTACGCCTCCCGCCTCATGGATGGCACTCAGAACCTCATAGACATTCGGGTAGCGGTAGGATACCAGGCAGCTTCCGGTTTCCCTGTTGAAAAGCTCTTGAAACAGCTCCCCGTAAATTGAAGTTGTGTAGCCAGCGTCAAAAAGAGCGCGCATGATATGCTGTTTATAAATGCAGTTCGAACTAGAAGAATATTTGGTGATGGATTCCGCGGTAATCGGGTATTTTTTCATCACCAGCTTTGCCATTTCATTCCCAGCCCTTTTACGGGATTCATTGGCACGGATACACAGCCCTTCCAGGCGGTCGGGTTTCAGCGGCAGATAACAGAGAATATGTACCTTGCGGTTGCGTACCTCATCATACGCAGAAAACTCCACGCCGGGAATCACATTGACCCCGTAACGGTCCGCTAAAACTCTTGATCTGGAAAAAGAAGCCATGGTGTCATGATCGGTCAGGGAAATAAAATCCAAACCAATCCTCTTCGCAAGGGCAATAACGTCTTCAATGCCCTCGGAACTGTCAGACAATTTAGTGTGACAATGTAAGTCGCCTTTCACACTTATCCACTCCTCTCACGCCGAACGTACTAAAATATCCTCCAATCAGGAAATTGTCTTCGTCCCGTTGCCGGAACCGGACACAGATGAAGAATTATCTTTGGGTTCCAAGACACCGAGGTCAGTAAATACAGGCTCGTCCTCCTCATCCCCTGTCTCAAACCCAAAGGGGTTGTTCTTTCGCGCCTCAGGGTTTGCAGCATAATAAGGATCAATCAAAAGGCGTTTTACCTGCGGGAACGAATTAAAGACAATGATAAACCCTATAAAAGATGCATAAATTAGAGGGACGATAATGAGAACGATCAAAAACAAAAAATCAGGCGCAATGACTAAAGCCGGGATAACTGCCAAAGTTAAAACCCAAAAAACGGTTATCACATTGGTCTTGATTCCCGCAATAGCCAGGATCAACGCATTTTTAATAAGCTGAGAAATTTTCAGGTCCAGCGTAATCATCATCAGGTAAATATAAAAATGCATCATCAATAAGACCAGGGCGACCGCACAGTAGCAGACCACCATAATATACTGCATGACGCCTTCATTAAACTGAGCCATAGAGTACCGGAGGCTGCTGACCACCAAAAAAATTACGACGGCGTCCAGGCTGGAAAACATCAGCGCCTGTTTGGCGTTTTTCTTTAAATTGGTCCAAAAATCGTGCCAAATAAAGACCGGCTGTTCCAATGACATCTGCCGCATCAGGTATGTAAAACCACAGGTAGCCGGGCCGATCAGCGCAAGGCCAAGCGTCATGCCAATTAAGTCCAAAGGCGGTACCCGTACAAATAGGAATCCTAAAACTGTAAGCACTGCTGACGGAAGCAGGAACAGGAAATACAATAAGCTGGAATAAACCATCTTGCTGAATTTCCGGAAAAAAAGCTCAAAAAAGAGGAAAAATCTCTTTTTTTCCGGCCGGTCCTTTTCCACACCCGGGCCATTTCTATTATCGGAACCGAAGAGACCAAAAGCCAATTTAAACATCCTCTCAAAATGTTACTAACAGTTTCATTATCCTAAAATCCTAAGCTTTTGTCAATAAAACAGCATGTTTATTTATAAAATGTACATATCTGAACCCATTTAAAGAGAGACAATTCCCGAAAAAAGGAAATTCATTCCAGAGTCTATCGCCGCCGTTAAAATGGTTAAAACAAGATATATCAAATACCGGATTCCATATACCTTTAAAGCGGCCGGCGTTGCAACTGCACCTAGTTTTGGAAAGAAAACCGCCAAAAACAGATTGGACGACTGGATAGAATCCTTCAGGGCAGAGGCCAAAATCAGGGTAAAAAGGACCGCTGCCGGCACAATTAAGACAAGGCAGTATAAAAACCCCTGCATCTGGTAATTCAAGTAGATTTGCCCCATAGAAAGCCCCAGCCCAAACCCGCGGAATAAAACCATGAAAACGCATACTGGCTGCCCGAGAGCAAAAAAGCCCAAAAAAAATGCAGATACGAGGTAAACGGCCGAGGTTGACAAAGAAGACAGAAAAGTCGTTAAAATCGACTGCTCCCCCCTTGTAGACAGATATTCCTGCGTTAAAAATAACAGTTTTTCCTTTAAAACATCGTCAGCCTGTGCAATCAGCACAGAACCGTAAAGCATTGCAACCAGAAATGACCCCAGCAAAACCGCCATAATCCGGTTGCGCCGAAAGGCCTTTCGGACTGACGCCATTCCGCCAGAGGGCAATCCACCGCTTGTCCGGGTCATAAAAACACCTCCTTGTCTCATATACCGAACGATACAGTATATGCGGCAGGGAGGCTTTTTTATGTCTTATGTTTTGGAGAGTTCGTAGGCGCGTTTGGTACAAGCTTCGCAGGCATCCCTTACTGCACCGAGCAGGTTGTGCTTTTCAAAGCGCTCCAACCCGGCAATGGTGGTTCCGCCTTTGGAACTGACCATTTTAATAAGTTCATCAATACTGTTACCAGAATGAAGCATCATCTCCGCAGAGCCCTTCAAGGTCTGACAGAAGAGTTTCATTGACGCTTCCTCATCAATTCCAACAGTCTTTGCGTATTCCATAAATCCCTTAGTGAAAAGGTAGATGAAAGCGGGAGAACTGCCGTTGACCGCAATAATTTCCTTCATCTGGGATTCCGGAATAACCGCGATTTCACCGCTGGCGGCAAAAATATTGCAGACGTCTTTAAATTCATCGTCGGCTGTAGGCGGTACCTGTGCGAGAGCAGATGCCCCCATACCCAAAAGGAGCGGAGTGTTCGGCATGACCAAAACGACTTTGCAATTGTCTCCAAGCGATTTTTTAATATACCCGGCGGTAATTCCCGCAGCAATGGAAACAACTACCGTTTTTTCGGAAAAAAACGGTTTTACATTTACTAAAACTTCTTCAAAATTCTGAGGCTTTACCGAAAGGAAGAGAAAGTCGACGCCAGTAACTGCGGCTTCAAGCGTCTCTACTGGAACAACACCCAACCCTTCCAAGGCTTCGGCTTTTTCAGGCAGTACGTCATAAGCACGGACACGGTACTCTGACGCTCCGGCACTCCTAAGGATTCCCTTGATGATAGCGGTTGCCATATTGCCAGCGCCGATAAATGAAACTTGTTTCATTCTTACACTTCCTCTACTCCGCTAGAGCGGCTTTGATCATAATGGCACATTCCAGGCGCTTTTTCTCCAACTCACAGGAAAGCTTATGGGACTTTAACACATCTCCGGCGTATTGAAGGTTGTTTGCGTTACAGCCGCCGCTGCAGTAGAATTTGGCCCAGCAGTCCCCACAATCGCTTTTGTTATAGACAGTGGTCTGTGAGAAATAATCCTTCATTTTAAAATTAAACGAACCATCGTGCAGGTTCCCCATTTTCCATTCCTTCATCCCAACAAACTGGTGACAGGGGTAAATATCGCCATCCGGCGTTACAGCAATATACTCGTTGCCGCAGCCGCAGCCGCGCAGCCGCTTGATGGCGCAGGGCCCCTGGTCAAGGTCAAGCATAAAGTGGAAAAAGTTGATGGCTTTCCCCTCTTTTTTAAGCCGGATAATTTCCTTTGCGAGCTTTTCGTACTCAGAAAAAATCCGCGGGAAATCAGCCTCAGTAATCGCGTAATCCTCACTTGGATTGGAAACAACCGGTTCCACTGAGAGCTGGTCAAAACCCTCTTCATATAAATGAAGGACATCGTCCGCAAAATCCAGGTTATACTTTGTAAAGGTCCCGCGGGCATAGTATTGGTCGTACCCCCGTTTTTCAACCAGGTTTTTATATTTTCCCAGGATGATGTCATAACTGCCCTTACCGTTGATACAGGGACGCATTTTATCATTGACTTCACGCCGGCCGTCAATGGAAAGGACAACGTTTGACATCTCTTTGTTGATATAATCAATTTTCGCGTCGTCCAGCAGCATCCCGTTGGTGGTGATTGTAAAACGGAACAATTTATTATGTTCCTTCTCCAGTGAACGGGCATATTCCACAATCTGCCTAACCACATCAAAATTCATCAGCGGCTCGCCGCCGAAAAAGTCGAGCTCCAGGTTATGGCGGCCCTTAGACTTTTCAATCAGGAAATCAATTGCTTTTTTCCCGGTTTCAAAGTCGAGCAGCCGTCTGCCCTCCCCAAAATCCCCAGTTGAAGCGAAACAGTATTTACAGCGCAGATTGCAGTCGTGCGCAACATGCAGGCACATCGCCTTGATAGGTGAAGCAACCATGCGGTCAGCAAACTGGGCGTAATCGTCGGCCGAAAAAAGGATTCCGTCGCGGTAAAGCTCGTAAATCTCCCCATAAGTTTCCAGAATTTCCTCGCTTTCATATTCAGGCGTAAGGGCTTCCAATACTTCCCGCGGGCATTCTTCCGGAAGCGGATCAGCAACGAAGTCAAGCAGCTTATAAGTGAGCTCATCCACCACATGAACGCCGCCGCTGTTTACATCAAGCACAATAAAATAACCGTTTAAATTAAACTTATGTATCATTTTATTCCCCTTTGAATTCGTAGGCAAACTGCCATAAACAGAGCAAACGCTTGCCCGTTTATCAACAGGCAAGCGATTCGTGCAGATACAGAAAATATGCTTTATTTTTCACATTTCTGGTTTGCAACCGTGCAGGACGTCTTGCAGGCAGACTGGCAGGAAGCCTGGCATTCGCCGCAGCCGCCCTTAACAGCAGTCTTTTTCAGGTTCGCATTGTTCAAAGTTTTAATGTGTTTCATTTTTTAACCTCCTTAACGGTATTTTTTCCGGCTGTTTACCCCCAGCACGCCTCCAATTGAAGCGGCAGCGGTCACAACCAGCATTTTTGTAAAAATCTGCCAGCCAACGCTGTCAAAAATAACGCCGGCAAGCAAAAACAACAGGACTGATAGCGCGACGCCGCATATGACGCCGACACGAAGGCCGTTTTTCCTGATGGATTTCGCCGCCAGATAACCACTGACAAATCCCGCAAGTATCAGCAGGACAATTACAGCACCGCTGAGAACAGCGGATGGAATTGTCACCAGCGACATCGCCAAAGCGAATAGAGCTGTTAAAGCAGTAACGACCACAGCAGCCGCCAAAATACTCAATAAAACGGTACGCAGATACCCATAGATTCCGGAACTGTCTTTCGATTGCTTTTTTCTTCGGCCCACGGAACTTCCCCCTCATTCTATAACTGGTAAAGCATATGAGAATAATGGGGAACATATTCTACTTTTAAAAATTAGGCTTCTACATCGTCATGGATTGTCTCAACCGCGGCAATTGCCCAGCGTTTGATCCGGAGCTTGCTGCGCTCACTGCCAGTCTCAATTACAATATTGTCCTCTTTGATACTGACAACACGGCCTACAATCCCGCCCTGGGTTACAACTTCGTCACCCACCTGAACGTTATTACGCATTTCATTGGTCGCTTTTTCTCTCTTTTTCTGCGGACGAATCAACAGGAAATAAAAAACGACAAAGATCAGGATAAGTGGAATAAAGGTCATCAGCATCGACAAGGGATTACTTTGCGCGGCGGCATCCCCAGAGGCGCTTGACACGGTTTCCAACATCATTAAATTCATAACATCTGCTCCTCAAAATTAATGGTATTATTATACAGGATAACCGCCGTATTTGCAAGCATCTTTACAATTTATTTGCTTTTAATATACTTATCGATTGAATCCGCCGCCGTTTTACCCGCGCCCATTGCCAGAATAACGGTCGCGGCGCCGGTTACGGCGTCGCCGCCGGCATAGACACCCTCCCGGGTGGTGCACATTTGCTCGTCTACAATCAGACAGCCGCGTTTATTGGCCTCCACTCCCTGGGTGGTCGTGCGGATCAACGGATTCGGCGAAGTACCGATTGCCATAATAACCGCGTCCACATCAAGGATATATTCAGAGCCGGGGATCGCAACCGGGGAACGGCGGCCGGATTCATCCGGCTCTCCTAATTCCATTTTGATACACTCCATACCGTTGACACGTCCATCGGCATCCCCAAGAATCCGGGTTGGGTTGTTCAGGGTGAGGAACTCAATCCCCTCTTCCTTCGCATGATGGACTTCTTCAAGACGGGCCGGCATTTCCTCTTCAGAACGCCGGTAGACAATATAGACTTTTTCTGTTCCCATCCGTTTTGCGCAGCGGGCCGCATCCATTGCAACGTTGCCGCCGCCGACAACAGCGGCCGCTTTACAGCGCATAATCGGGGTATCGTACCCTTCTTTGTAAGCTTTCATAAGGTTGATACGGGTCAGGTATTCGTTGGCGGAATAAACGCCAATCAAACCCTCCCCTTCAATATTCATAAACCTGGGCAGACCGGCACCGGAACCGATAAAGACGGCTTCAAACCCCATATCGTCAATCAATTCGTCAATCGAGAGCACTTTGCCAATGACCATATTGGTCATCACGCTGACGCCCAGCTTTTTAAGGCCTTCAATTTCATTTTTCACAATCTTCTTCGGCAGACGAAACTCAGGGATTCCATAACTCAGAACGCCACCCGGTACATGGAATGCCTCAAAAATTGTGACCTCATAGCCGCGTTTTGCCAGTTCACCTGCACAGGAAAGGCCTGCCGGACCCGAACCGACAACCGCAACCTTGTGGCCGTTGCTTTCCGCTTTTTCCAGGTTACCCGGGTCATTTGCCATATGGTAATCGGCCACAAAGCGCTCTAACCGGCCAATACCGACCGACTCGCCCTTGATGCCGCGGACACATTTTGATTCGCACTGGGATTCCTGAGGACAGACACGGCCGCAGACACCCGGCAGGCCGTTTGTCTCGGTGATTTTCTGATAAGCCCCTTCAAAGTCCCCGGCGGCAACCAGCTGAATAAACTCCGGGATTTTCACCCCAACCGGACATCCGCTGACACAAGGCTTGTTTTTGCAGTTCAGGCAGCGGGTCGCCTCCTCCACCGCCATTTCAGGCGTATAACCGAGCGCGACTTCTTCAAAATTTTTATTGCGGATATCCGGTTCTTGTACCGGCATCGGCATTTTTTTCGGTGACATATTAGGCATTCTCAGAACCTCCAAATAATCTGCAGGCATGGTTTTTCTCCCGTTCCTCCTGCGATTTATAAAAACGGTTGCGCTGCATCAATTCGTCAAAGTCGACTTCATGGCCGTCAAAATCAGGGCCGTCAACACAGGCAAAACGAGTTTTCCCCCCCACCGTGACGCGGCAGCCGCCGCACATACCAGTCCCGTCGACCATAATCGGGTTAAGGGAGACCATTGTTTTAATTCCGTAAGGTTTTGTCAGGGCGCAGACCGCTTTCATCATCGGGATCGGTCCGATAGCAATGACGATATCGTATTCATTCCCCGCTTCAATCAGCTCGCGGAGCATATCTGTTACAAAACCGTGTTTTCCGTAGCTTCCATCATCGGTTGCTACGATCAGCCGGTCGCTAACTTCCCGCATCTCTTCTTCGAGAATGACAATATCCTTGTTCCTGAACCCGGCAATAGTGTGTACTTCAACGCCATTCGCGTGGAGTTGTTTTGCCTGAGGATACGCAATGGCGCACCCAACACCCCCGCCTACGACAGCCGCTTTTTTAACGCCTTCAAAATGGGAGGCGACCCCGAGAGGGCCTACAAAATCGGCAATCTCCTCGCCTTCTTCCTTGGCGGCAAGTTTAATGGTAGCGGCGCCAACATGCTGAAAAATGATGGTGACAGTGCCCCTTTCAGCGTCGTGATCCGCAATGGTCAACGGAACGCGCTCACCTTCTTCATCTACGCGGAATATGATAAACTGCCCCGCTTTTGCTTTGCGGGCAACGAACGGTGCTTCAATTTCCATTAAAGTAACCGAATCATTCAAACTTTTTTTCCTGACAATTTTATACATGAACGTACTCCTTTTCCATATCTATTTGGCCTTCATTATTATAACACCAAAAAGGTCTTATTTCAACAATTCAGGTTGTGAATATACTGTCAAATTTCGCCGTTTAATATTTTAAAAAATATAATATTTGCTGAATAATAAAATTTGTAAGCCAACCCGAAGGCTAAAACCAGGAGAAGCAAAACAGCTGGAAACAGCAGGGTTCGCGGGCGCATAACACTGTTGTAAAATATCAAGTTGCAAACTGAATTTTATCCATTTTTTGAAGACAAAATATAGGAAAAACCACACAGATATAAATTCCGTGTGGTTTTTATTCCAAAAAAGAATTGCTAAGACAGGTAGTTTTGGATTCCCTGAACCGTTGCCGCGGCAAGCTGGTTCTGGTAAGAATCCGTCACAAGCTTCTGGGCGACCAACTGGGTATCAATAAAGTTGTACTCGACCAGAACAGACGAAAACTGTTTTGCCCGGGTGACCGCGAACTCGCTCCATTTGCCGCCCCGGTTCCGGTCGCCGGTCGCGGCGCTCAGGCTATCTGCAATTGACTTTGCAAGGGGCTGCGAAAACGGATCGTTGTAAAACGCCTCAAACCCGGTGGCCGTTCCGCTTCCCCCTGCGTTAATATGGACGGCAATAAAAATATCCGCCTTAAAGTTCCGCGCCAAGTTAACCCGCCCGGTAATATTGCTGGACATATAGGCAGCACGTTGGGATTCGGTTGTAAACTGGACCGTAGCTCCCGCTGCTTTTAGTTTTGCCACCAATTTATCAGAAATACTTTTCGTTATTTCAGCCTCCCGGTAAATGACGTTTTCAAACTGTTTCACAGCGCCCGGGTCACTGCCGCCGTGGCCGATATCGACAAAAACGCGAACGCCATTGAGTGAAGTCGATGCTTCGTTAAAGACAAGGACAAGGTCGTTCCCCTCGTAGTAAGCATAAGCGCCGTAATACCGCCCTGTCTGCCTTAAATTTAACCGCACCTTGACCTTTTGAATCCCATTCTCCGTCACCTTGGAAATTGAAGCGCCTGAAAACATTGGGGAAGAGCCGGTTAGGGCGGCAGCATCCACGGCATAATCAAAGGTAAGCACTACAGCTGAAGCCTGGAAGCGGTTCGCCGTATTGTTCTGGGTATAAGAAAAATTCAGCGGTTCAAAGCTGATGTTAAACGGCGCCTTCCAGCTTTCCGTTACCCGCAAATAGGTTGTAGAACCATCTGATGAAAGCTTAATCTTGCTCAAACGGTTCGCCCCATTGCTTGCCCCGGAGAAAAGCTGACAGTCCGATTTATGGATTTTCCGCCGGGAATTGAGGATATAATAATTTCCAGCCTGTGAGTCGACATAATCCACCGTTCCGGCAGGCAGGTTAAACCAGTTTGGCGAGGCATAGCTGCCGCCCTGTTCAAAGACATCCGCATACGCAGAGGTGATCCGCACCTGTGCGTCAGGATTGCCGGGGCGCACCTCCTCTACTTTTTTTATGGTGACGGACGAACCGTAACGCGATTCATAAAATCCTTTGAAACTGCCGGAAAACACGATTGAGCCGAGGGAGACCGGCCCGGAGGTATTTCCCTGTGGGACAGTATAGTTCGCGCCGAAGACTGCATAAGCGGAATCCGCCACAACCTGATCGCCTGCACCCTCCTGCAGTCTTACCGTTTGGCCGCCAATGGACGCTGTAACCGTAGATCCTTTATAGGCCACCGCCCGCAGTGAGATAACGCTCCCGCCGTCCACCGTGAGGGTTTCGGTTGGCTGAACCTCCTTGAGCACCTGTACTTTCCGGGTGATCAGGTAAGAAACGCTTCCTCCTTTACTGGAAACGACAAAACGGTTCGAACCAATCTCAAGCGGATAGTCGAGGTAAAATTCCCCCTTGGCGGTGGGTTCAATTTTCTTTCCGTTGATAGTCACGTCAAAAACCGGGTCGTACTGCCCTGAAAAGATGACTTTATCTTCATAACTCGCAAAATTTCTTTGAAGCGGTGCGGTCATGGTCAGATCCTTGAAAAGGTCGCTGTCACTGTACTGGTCGCTGATATAAAGAAGCAGGGCGTCGGTACTGCTGTTGGGATTGGAGACGATCCGCTCCAAGCCGTAAAAAGCGCTCCCTTTGTAATATTCACCTGTTTTTTTAGCGGATGACATCTGGCGCACAAGCTGGTCATAGCCCGTCCAGCCCGCATTGTCAGAACAAACCTTAGCGCCGTCGTGCAGGACATACATTGGTACCTTTGCTTCTCCCGCCAGCGTGCCCCACCAGTTGACGGCGTTTGTAAAAGGAATGGCGGAGTCGGAAATTGAAGTCGGAATATCCACCATAAAGAAATCAAGCACGCCGCTTTGGATCAGCGAACGGGTATCCGCAAAGCCGTTGGAATAGCTCTGGAAGACCGCCTTTGTATCGGAGCCCTCCCCCTTTGCTTCTTTGTTGGCCCATACCGCGCTGCAAAGAAGACCGGCAGGCACCGAACTCCGGACACTTCTAACTGTTTTGGCTGCGTTTTTAATCATGTAGGAGGTTGTCCCCCGCAGGAACGCATCATAGCCTGCACCGCCGCCGGAACGCATGTACTCGGCATAGTTTGCAGCGTTTTTAGAAGTTTCATAATCAGAGAAAAGGATTGCATCAACCAGGTATTTTTCCGTAAACGACCGTACCCGCCCCAGTACTGTTTCAACATACCCGGCGGACATAAAATTGTTCTCTTCGGAAGGTTCGGCTGAAAAGCCGCAGTACAGGTCTAAAACCGCAGTGACATGAACCTGCTTTGCCTTGGCTTTTTCAAGCAGAAGAGAAACTGCATCAACACCGGAAAAGCGATCTGTCTCACCAATATCGTAAACCATTTTTCCGTTCAGGCTGGTCTTGAGGATGACCGCGTTGAAGCCAAGATTAACCACCTTATCAAGCAGCTGGTTCAGCTCTTTGGAAACCGTTTCGGCTGAAGCGGAGGGATCTTTATAAAAGTCAACACCCGGCGTCAGTACAAAGGCGTACATCCCCTCAAGCAAAACCGGTGTGTCCGGCTCCTGATGCTCTCCCTGCTGTGGGGATGATTCTTCTGAATTAGAAGAAGAACCTTCCCCCTCAGACGATATTGCCAGGCTCCTGAAATCAGCGCCGGCTGCTAATGTGGCAAATGCGCAGAGAAGCACCAATAGTTTTTTAAAAAGTCCGCGAGCCTTCATTTTTCTCTCCTGTCTTTTTCCTTTACTTGAAAAGTTTTAAAAGATTATCCTTTTCCGTTTTCATCACGGCCGACTGCGCTTTGAAAAGCGCCGAAAAATTGTAAAACGCAACACCGCCGTAACGGGACTGCTTCCGGGAATCAGTCACCATTCTGGACAGGACGTCGCCGCAGTTGGTCCATTCTCCCTGGTCAATTTTATAGGGTGCTAACCCTGGAATAATTTTTACACCCGGCGCAGTGACAGTTGCATTCCAGTTTGCAAGATTTGATGCAAACGGGACGGTTGGATGGTCGTAATTCCAATAAAGCTGTGGGATGATATAATCCAGATACCCATTGTTTGACGTCCACTTTTTGGTATCCGCGTAAAGGGTATTCGTATTGTTGGACATATTTCCCGCTGGGCTCACCCCGAAAACGACATAGGACTTTGTGCTTTTCACTGCGCTGTAAATTCCTTTTACCGTCTGGTTTACGTTATCAAACCGGAAATCCCGCAGCGATTTCCCGCCGCCGTTTACCGCGTAGGCTTTCTGATCAAACGAACTGTCGGTAGTGGGATAAAAATAATCGTCTATATGTATGCCGTCCACATTGTATTTGCTTACAATCTCTTTCACGCCGCTGACGATCAGCTGCCTCGCTTCCGGATAACCGGGGTTCAAATAACAGGTTCCGTTGAGAACAACGACCCGGTCGCTTGTAGAGCGGGAATCATACCATTTACGTGTTTGATAAGAGGTTGAAATGGTCTTCATATGACTTTCCGGCTGCAGCCTGTAAGGATTGAACCAAACATGAAATTTTAAACCGTACCGGTGCGCCTCCTCAATCATAATGGCGAGAGGATCATAACCAACCCCCTGCCCCGCTGTTCCACTGATATAAACCGACCAGGGGTAGACCGAAGAAGGATAAAAAGAATCGCCATTTGGCCGCACCTGAACAAAAACGGTATTCAGCCCCAAATTTGCACAATCTTTCATCATAGCCGCAAAAGAACTGCGGAAAGAAGAAGCCGAAGTGGAACGGATAGGACTGAGTTCGAACTGGGTAATCCAAACCGCCCTCATTTCACTGGTATTGCTGGGCTTTATCACCTGTGAAGCTTCAGAAGACGATTGCCCTCCCGATGATACCGGCGGTGGGCTCTCGGTTCCGGGAAGCTTGACTTCAGAGGACGGTGCCAATTCAGAAGATGAGGAGGATTCAGCTGAACTTGAAGATATCTCCGAAGAGGAAGAGTTTTTAGAAGAACCGGACGATGAACTGGACGGAAAAGAAGACGAACTCCCGTCTGAGGAGAGAGAACCTATTGTAGATTGGCATCCGGACAGAACTGAAACGAGCAATACAGCAGTTATCAGTAATTGTAGCTTTTTCAAAATACCCCTCCGTGTGGCAAAATGTTTCATTTTCCGTGCGTTTCTCACCATATTGTATAATATTCCCGCTATCAGGTCAACGTCAATATCTTCATATTTCCCCCTGTATACGGCATGTTTCAGACTCAGCCTTAAGTTTATATTGCCGCACCAAAAGGAATATGTTACAATGGGAAAAAATAGAACCGGAGGCCGTTGGCGTGCAATGGAATGCGGATTTATATGACAGCAAACTGGAATTTGAAATCCCCGAAATCATAGGCGTTTGCCGCTGATTATAGGGCTTTAATAAAATCCCCTGAAACCGTTGAAAACAAAGGATTTTTCGCATTCTGCTCACCGAATCCCTTTATTAAATGTTACACCATTTCAACAACGCCCCGGCAGCTCATAAGGGCAAAAGTAAGGGCAGAAAAACCTCATAACAGGTTATAACAAGGTGTGGCAATCGGGAAGCTGTGACATATGTGCGAATACATTAACGACGCTATTATACAGGAGGATTTCTCAATGGAAAAGTACATTTTTGATAAAAGCAACGGTTTATGGTACGAGCTGCAAGGCGACTATTAC
>CACXEO010000033.1 GCA_902766785.1 Oscillospiraceae bacterium
CTGGCGAAAAGGACTCCCGATGCTGCCTGCCTGAAAAAGGGTGCAGAAATCTAAGGGTACCCATACTGCTCTTTCAAGAAATCTTGAAATCAGCGTATTTGTATCCTCGGCCCTTGTACTTCAGGCTGCGAATATGTATTTGTAATTCACCGTTGGAAAAGAAAAAGGTCGCCGACAAGGCAGACCTATAGACAGAGCTATAGCGTCTTACCTTGCCGGCGACCTCTCATGTATGTCTGGATTAACCACCGGTGATGTGTTCGGGCATTTCTGCCGCACGGTCAAGTGACCTGGAAACGGATTTAGTGTGGCCCTGTTTCAGCCCGACCGTTCCGTCGTGATGCCGTTTATTCAGTTGGAAGATGGTTCTTTCTTAATATCTTCTCATATCCTGGTCGTAGTGTTCTTCTCCATCCGGGGCGTAAACGTCAATCACGTCATGCCTCCGGCCCATGATTGTGCGGATCATTTTCGTCCCGCACGTACTGCATATTACTTGTATCTGGTTTTTCCTGTTTTTCAGCCCTGCAACCTCAGCTTTGCAATTCAGGCAATACCAGGTGTAGATTGTCCAATCCTCCAGCATCGCCGTACTCCTTTCCTTTGGCTACAAGGCTTTGATAACATGCTGCGCAACGCCTTGTATATAGCAGCATTTGACGAGGATATCGTTCATCGTTTTGTTTTCGGGATGCAGACGAACGCATTTCTGTTTTTTGTCTATGTAGAATCTCTTGAGCGTCGTTTCATTGTCTACCAAAGCTACAATGATATCTCCTTCATCAGCGTGGTTCTGCTTCCGTACAACCACAAGATCACCCGGCTCTATGCCTGCCTCGACCATGGATTTTCCGCTGGCACGAAGGATGAAGAATTCACCTTCTCCAAAGAGGGCGGCGGGAAGCGGAACGTATTCCTCGTAGTTTTCCTCCGCATACTCGGGTGTGCCGCACGAGATGTTGCCGAGAATGGGAACACGGTTCAGCTTGGGTCTTGACTGAACCTTTGAGTGGACAATGATGTTCCGCTTATCCCGGTGTATCATACCGAGCTGTTCCATTTCAACAAGGTACTTGCTGACATTGCTTTTCACTGTACCTACGGCAACTGCGATCAGATCCATCGACGGGGTGCGATGGTATTCAAACTGGTATTTCTCGATATAATCACAGATGGCCTTCATTCTCTGCTCGCTTTTATGCATGTCGGCACCTCCTATGTATTATAGAGAACGTTTTGTTCTCTATGCGGTTATTATACATGGAAACAGTCTTTAACGCAATAGGTTATGGCAAAGTCAAATCGGGATGGGCGTTTTAGAACCCATCCCGATTTTTTATCAGCTTGATTACGCATGATTTTCAGCCGATTTAAGCCGATCTATGTACGCTTGCCTTACCTTCTTCGGAGAGAGTATCTTGATTCCACCGTCAAACGTAAATACCCAGGAATAGAAGGTGGGGCTGACAGATACCTCAACAACAGCTTTAAAGTATCCGTTTTCAAGAGACATTGTCTCTACATCCTCTCCAAAACGATCAATGACCGTCTTCATCAAAGCGTTTTTGCATTTCAGTTCGACTTTGCACAGCTCTCCGTCATACATGGAGAATACTTGGCGGCAGAAAACCGCAATATCATATTCTTTTGGCTTTACACGGAAAGGTTTCTCAGAGATGTTCATCCTGACCATTCGATCCACTCTGAACTTAACCACTTTATCATGGCTTTCCGACCAGCCAACCACATAGTACCCGTCATTACACCAAACCAAATCGTATGGAGAAAGCACATACTTCTGCCCGTTGTGCTTCAGCACCTTTTTCTTATCTGCCGTGTATTCGATATACTGAAAGGTAACCGCAAGGCTGTTCTGAATCGCATGATGCAGCGCATCCACAGAATAGTATACGGCTTCATTGCTCGTTTTTACCTTGCCGTCTACGAACAGGTTCCGTTTCAGATCTATGCTTTGATGGGGGCTGGCCAACGCAGAAACTTTACCAATCAATTCGGCGCTTTTCTTCGGAGAAATGAATTTTGCCGCTTGCACGGCGTCCACAAGCATTTTGAGTTCGGCAACCTCCATATAACGTGAGCCAACAAAATATTCATTCTGACGGCTGCGATTGCAGACAATGTCAAAGCCGCTCTCCTGAAGCTCCACAACATCCTCCGCCACTGTCTTGCGCGTTGTCGTGATTCCAAGAGAGGCAAGGTGAGAGATAATGTCCGATGTGGTCGCCGGATGAGATTCATCCGTATGATCCCACAAATATTTGAAGATATATAACGGCCTGTTTTTATTAACCATATTGGAATTCTCCTATCATAATGGATAACCATTCTCAACTA
>CACXEO010000034.1 GCA_902766785.1 Oscillospiraceae bacterium
ACTTCTTCCTCAAGCTATTCGATGCCAGCCGGAGGGACTATGACCGCAACCCCAAATCCCACAGGTTTTGTGATTGAGCCAATATTTGTATAATGCTGGCGACTTTAATATCTTCCCTATAAAATTCTTTCATTAATTCCATGTCATAAGCGCGCTGTTCAGAATTATTAAGTATACCGTCCTCGTCAGCAATTCTCCCACGTTCCTGAATATATGCACGTATGTAAGGATGGCTTTCGTTTTGAAACTCTTCTTCAAGTTTTACGCTTTCGGTAAGACCGGATGCGCCCATCATACAAGGAACAGACAGAACCAGCAAAATCATTACAATAAAACTAATCAATCTTTTTTCATAGTAATCACCCTTTGTTTTCTTAATAATATTGTTACGTTACATTCATATTTAATCACGCTCTTGTTATTTTGTCAATATTTTCCACAAAAATATTAAACTATTAAAATAAAAAATTATACAAAAACACTTTCCTTTCAGAAGTAACATCTTACTAGAAACACTATCGCTGAATTAAAATATATAATATAACAAAAAACCTGCAAAAGAGAAACGAAGAGCTAGGTAAATTTTCGAACTGTTTTCTAACGCTGCTCAATCAAATCTCCGAAAAAAGCCATAAAAAACCAAACGGCCTGTCCTTAAGGACAGGCCGTTTGCTGGTGAACCACCGGGGATTCGAACCCCGGACCCTTTGATTAAAAGTCAAATGCTCTGCCAACTGAGCTAGTGGTTCATATGTATTTACGCAAGATGCTCATTTATTATACATAATTTGACTGCCCTTGTCAACACTTTTTTCAGGAAACCCCTTTTTTTCATTTAAAGGTCTTTTTTAAAACAAATACGGTGCACGGAATGTTAAAGAACTTCATAAACGGCAGTCGTACGGCCTGACCTATATTATTGTTGCAGGAGTTTATAAAATTATGCTATAATAAAGGGCAAATCGAAATAAATACTAACTTCCGGGCGGTTTCTTTGAAAAGGGCCTGCCCGCTGTTGATAGAAGCGCTCTAGTGCTTTTGAAAACAGAGTCATCAATTGAGGTGATTTTTTGTCATTCGACCGCGAACATATTCGCAATTTCTCAATTATCGCCCATATCGACCACGGGAAATCCACCCTGGCGGACCGGATTCTGGAGCAGACCAGCGCTGTTTCGGCCCGGGATATGGAACAGCAGCTCCTTGACAATATGGATATTGAGCGGGAGCGCGGCATCACCATCAAGGCCCGCGCGGTCAAGGTAAGTTATCAGGCCGACGACGGTGAAACCTATGAATTCAACCTGATCGACACCCCCGGCCATGTCGACTTCAACTATGAGGTTTCCCGTTCTCTCGCTGCCTGCGAAGGGGCGCTCCTTGTTGTAGACGCTTCCCAGGGAATTGAGGCGCAGACGCTGGCGAACACCTATCTCGCTATTGAGCACGATCTTGAGGTGGTTCCGGTTATTAACAAGATCGACCTGCCCTCTGCAAATCCGGAGATGGTCTGCCAGGAAATCGAGGATGTCATCGGTATTCCGGCGCTGGATGCCCCCCGGGTATCCGCCAAGACAGGGGAAAATATCCATGCGGTGCTCGAGCGGATTGTCACCGACATCCCCGCGCCGAAAGGCGATGAAAACGCCCCGCTTCAGGCGTTGATCTTTGATTCGTACTATGACGCGTACAAAGGCGTTATTGTCTACATCCGGGTCAAGGAAGGTAAGGTCCGGGTTGGCGATACCATCCGGATGATGGCGTCCGGCGCGGAATTTAACGTCGTTGAGGTCGGTTATCTTGAGGCGACTTCCATCCAGCCTTGCGGCGAATTGATGGCGGGTGAAGTCGGCTATATTGCGGCTTCCATTAAAAATATTGGAGACACCAAGGTGGGCGACACCGTCACCCTGGCGGACAATCCGGCGCCCGAGCCGCTTCCCGGCTACCGGCAGGTCAACCCCATGGTTTTTTGCGGCATTTATCCCGCGGACGGCGCGAAATACGGCGACCTGCGGGACGCCCTTGAAAAGCTGCGTTTAAATGACGCCTCCCTCACCTTTGAGCCGGAGACCTCGATTGCCCTCGGCTTCGGGTTCCGTTGCGGGTTCCTCGGCCTGCTCCATATGGAAATCATCGAGGAACGGCTGGAACGGGAGTATAACCTCGACCTGGTCACCACCGCGCCCTCGGTCGCCTACCGGGTCACGATGAACGGCGGTGAAGTCAGGATGATCGACAACCCCACAAACTTCCCCGACCCGATGAGCATCCAGGTAGCGGAGGAGCCGATGATCAAGGCGACAATCCTTTCGCCGGAGGAATTTGTGGGGAACATCATGGAACTCTGCCAGAACCGGCGGGGCGTTTTTAAGGATATGAAATACCTTGACACCACAAGGGTCGAGCTCCATTATGAGCTCCCCCTTAACGAAGTTGTTTACGACTTTTTCGATGCGCTTAAATCCCGTACCCGGGGTTACGCTTCTTTTGACTATGAAATGATGGGCTTCATAGCCTCCAAGCTGGTCAAGCTCGACATCATGCTAAACGGAGAAGTGGTCGACGCGCTCTCATTTATCGTCCACACCGACAAGGCCTACGAACGCGCCCGCCGGATTGCGGAAAAGCTGAAGGAGCACATCCCGCGCCAGCTCTTCGAGGTGCCGATCCAGGCGGCGATCGGCGGGAAGATCATTGCCCGGGAAACGGTCAAGGCCATGCGGAAAGACGTTTTAGCAAAGTGCTACGGCGGCGATATCACCCGGAAGAAAAAGCTTCTGGAAAAGCAGAAGGAAGGCAAGAAGCGGATGCGCCAGCTCGGCAGCGTAGAGGTGCCGCAGGAGGCTTTTATGGCGGTTCTCAAGCTGGACGAATAAGCGTTTTCCCGCGTTATATACTTCGTAAAACCGAAACCCGTGAAGGCTTCCTTTGCGGGTTCATTGTTTCCGTCAGAAGGGCGGGGATTTATGATACGGCGGTTATTTGCCGTGACAAACAGAACGCTTTCCCAAGGATTGATCCACAAACCGCTCTGCGGATTCTCCGCATAAAATATGACGACGGCCTGTTTGGGCGCTGCCCCTATTAGATCCGGCAGTTCTGGGGAATACGGAACACCAGGCAGTTATTGGAGAAGCCAAGGCGAAACGGCTGTAAAACAGAGGAGGTGAAAGAATGGCCGGAATTTATATCCATATCCCGTTCTGCGCGGTCAAGTGCCCGTACTGCGATTTTTATTCCCTTCCGGCCCGGCCGGCGGCAATGGACGGCTATCTCGCTGCGCTTCTTTCTGAAATTCAGGCCGCTCCATCCGGGTTAGCGGCCGAGACGGTTTATTTTGGCGGCGGAACCCCCATCCTGTTCGGGGCGGAGCGGCTTGCGGCCGTAATGGGGAAAATCCGGGAGCGCTTTGTTTTGGCTGGGGACGCTGAAATCACGCTGGAGGCCAACCCTTTCTCCACTTCTGAGCGGGAATACGCGGCGCTTTTCAAAGCTGGGTTCAACCGTATTTCCTTTGGCGTTCAGTCGGCAATCCCGGCGGAACTGAAACAGTTGAGGCGGCTTCAGGGGCCGGAACAGGTCAAAACTGCGGTGGCCCGGGCAAAGGCGGCGGGTTTTGAAAACCTTTCTGCCGACCTGATGCTGGGAATTCCGGGGCAGACCGAAAACTCGCTCAAAGAGAGTGTGGATTTTTTGGCAATGCTTAATCTCCAACACATTTCGGCCTACCTGTTGAAAATTGAAGAGGGCACGCCTTTTGCGAAAAACGGGACCGCTAACCTCTGCCCGGATGAAGACAGGCAGGCAGCTCTCTATCTCGCGGCGGTTTCCCTTTTGAAAGAGGCGGGATTCCGGCAGTATGAAGTTTCCAACTTCTCAAAACCCGGCTTTGAAAGCCGCCACAACCTGAAATACTGGAGGCGGGAGGAATATTTCGGCTTCGGCCCGGCGGCGCATTCCTTTTACCGGGGAAGAAGGTACGCTCATCCGCGGGATATGGAAGAATACGTCAGGACGGGGGGGAACAATGCTGTTTTGACCGACGAATGCCCGGATTCCGCCGAGGAGGAACTGATGCTCCGCCTCCGTCTGACGGAAGGGGTTGACGTCGGCGCGTTGGTTCCAAATGAGGAAACAATACGCCGCATCCTGTCCGCTGCGCGCCCGCTTGAAAAGGCTGGGCTTCTCCGGGTGGAAAAAGAGCGGATTAGGCTGACTCCGGCGGGGTTTCTCGTTTCAAACGCGGTCATTTTACGGCTGATCGGCGCGCTGGAAGATGGGGAGAAATAACAATGGAATGGCGCCCCCTTTACAAGCGAGACGTTTTCGGCGCCCATTTTTTGGATTACCCTGCTGCCAATTCCTGCTGGAACGGCTTGTGGCAGGAAATTCCTGCCCGCACTTTGAAACGGGTGGAAGAATTTATCCAAATGGCGGCGGGCTGGGTCCGCGTCGCCAGGTATGAATAAAACAGGGCTCACGGAAATAACCGTAAGTCCTGTTTTATTTTAAAATTTTAATTGTCAGCTGCGAGAGGAATTTCTGTTAACCTTTTTGCTTTTTTAGTTCTTCCCAGATGTTTACGGGAGTCCGGTGGCGTACCCAGTCATCTGCGCCGTGCTTCTGGAGGCATTCAATGTTGTTCCGCAGCTCGGGATGACGGCTGTCCAGCTCGGCAAAATCCGGGCAGGATGTGCGTTCGCCGCATTCCCAGCAGCCCTCCAGCCCTTTTTCCTTTACGCAGACCCGCAAGGGACATTCCGGCGTACAGCCGACCGATACGGAACAGGGGCCGCGATAACAGGTGGGGCTGCATTCAATCCCAGGCAGCTCAGAGAGAACTTCCCGAAAGGCAGGATACTGTAAAAAAGCAGGGACGGGATTTTTACCTGCCGTCGCCTTATAGGCGGCGTAATTTTCAAAGCCGCTTTCTTCCAAAAGGGCGGCCAGCCGGCGCGCTGTTTCAAACAGTTCGTGGTTCCCGGAAATACATCCGCCGCACCAAAGCCCGCAATAGGCGGTATGCTCCCGGTCATTTTGTTTCCCCATATCAAATTCCCCCATAATCGTACAGTTTTAATATTTTCTTCACATTTTATTTTCCAATTTTTCTGAAAGGCTTTATATTCCTCTTATAAATTCAGGATACCATAAAGATGTTCCATTTGCAAAGGAAAACAATTAATTTAATGATACTGCCGCGGCTGTCCGGAATACCGGCGGCAAAGGCAGACCAAAAATCTCGCCGCGTTTACGGCGTTTCCGATACATCTCTCTCCTGAGTCCGCCGCCTGCGGCGGATCAAAAAGCCGACCGGCGCTGGATAAGCGCCGGTTGGCTTTTTGATCCGGTAGTCTTGTGCTTGGAGCAAAGGCAGATGGAAAAGCCAAATGTACCGCAAGGATTGGCAAATCCGGTAATTATAATTTTCCGGAAGGCTTGTGCCTGCCAGGCTCTTTTCAGGAAGGTAAAAACCCGCCGCAAAACGCGGCGGGTTTTTATTTAATCAATAACTTTATGCTGGTACCACTTGATTCCCCGCTTTCGCAGAGCAAAGATCAGCGCACGTACGCCCCATTCAAGCACCATAGCTGAAACAACCCCAATAACCCCGAAGCCGAGGACAATCCCCAGCAGGTATCCGAGCATGACGCGGACAATCCACATGCTGAGCATGGCGGCAATGGAGGTGAACTTCGCGTCCCCTGCCGCGCGGAGGGCGGACGGCGTGATAAATGCCATCGACCAGAGGAGCGGTGTGCCGATAACCGAGATAATCAGGCAGGCGAAAGTGTCAAAAGCAATGCCGTCCGGCGGAGAGTACATTTGGTAAAGGAGCGGCGTAAAGGGAAGCATGACAATGGCGACTAAGGTACAGAGGATACAGGCCGTTACAATGAAGGAACGCATAAATTTTTTGGCTTCCTTGACGTTTCCGGCTCCCATACACTGGCCAACGACCGTCATGACCGCCAGATTGAGGGCGTTCCCCGGCACCTGGAAAAGGATGACCATCGACATTGAGATGGCGTAGGCGGTCATGCTGGCGGTGCCCAGGCTGACAATAAAAGTCTGCGTCAGAATTTTGCCGCCGTGGAAAAACATCTGCTCGCTTGCGGAAGGCAGACCAATGAGCATGATGCTTTTCTGCATTGATTTGCTGAAACACAGGAAATGCTTGTGGGTAATACCAAGTTCGTGCCGGGTATGCAGGAGATAAAAGACGGCTGCCACTGCGGCAAGAAACCTTGCTATGTTGAGGGAGAAGGTGACGCCCAAAACGCCGAGCCCCATCCCGTTGATGAAAATAAAGTTTAAAATGACAACCAGTACATTCATCCCAATTGAAAGCATCATAGAGGCACGGGTGTCCCCCATGCCGCGCAGGGCGCCTGAAACCGCCTGGAAAACCGCAAACCCCGGATAGGAGATGCAGCAGCCAATCAGGTAAACGCGGGCGTTGTTCATAACATCCGGTTCCGCCTGCCCGAAGAGGACGTTGAGAAGTGGGTCGGAGAAAACAATAATCAGTACGCCGATCAAAAGCGCACAGAGAGAACAGGATAAAATGGACTGGGCCGAGGCTTCCCCCGCCTTTTTGGGTTCAAACCGGCCAATGTACTGGGCGACCACAACCGTACCGCCCGTTGCAATGGCAATGAAGAAGTTCATCATGAACAGGTTGATCGAATCGACCATGTTGACGGCAGCCACCGCCCCGGGGCCGGAGGAACTTACCATTGAAGAATTAATAATATTCAGGATTGCCACCATTGTCTGGTCGACAAGGAGCGGCAGAAACAAAACGGTCAGGCTTTTAAAGCTGAAACATTCGCCGGATAAGTTTTTTTGGATTAGTGCGGAAAGCTTACTTCGCGCCTTGGTTAGCATCGCTTAATTTCCTTCTTTTCTGGATTGTATTAAAAGTTCTTACCTGTATTTTACTATCATATTACTTTTTGAAGAAATTGTCCATTGGCAGATCGGAGAATTACCTGGCTTACTTGTGAAATTCGCCTGTTTGGGTTTCCGATTGCCGCTTTATCTCATCATGTTCTATTAAGCGATCGCATAGCTTTACCGGTTTTCTTTTTTATAAGAACCCCACCCATTGGCGCAATCGAAGATTGCGAATGGGTACCCGGGAACCTTGTTATGCTGCTTTGGC
The DNA here is from genome assembly GCA_902766785.1 of Oscillospiraceae bacterium. Classification (GTDB taxonomy): domain Bacteria; phylum Bacillota; class Clostridia; order Oscillospirales; family Ruminococcaceae; genus Metaruminococcus_A. The sequence goes on from CACXEO010000034.1 coordinate 7,172, forward strand.
TTGCTGTAA
>CACXEO010000035.1 GCA_902766785.1 Oscillospiraceae bacterium
CTAATACCAATCCACAGCATCCTCTGCATTGTAGCACAGACCTTGGAGAGGGTCTATAAACACTACTACTCTATAATACAAGGAGCTTTAGAATGGAACGTTATATCCCATATGATAAAATGAGCAAAAAACAGAAAAAAGAGTGGGATTCCAAGCAGCGGACCATTTGGGGCGGGAATCCGGTCACCCGGAAAACCGAAAACAAAAAACATTATAATAGAAAAAAGGTTCAGCGAATCGACAAAAGCGATTTCTCTGAACCTTTATTTTTTAAAATTCTAAATTCAAACCGTTTTTATGATAAAGAAACTGCCGGAAAAGTCCCTGCACCAACGCACCCCGCAGATCAAACGCAGAATAATCCGCTTAAATAATTAAATTGCGTTCGGCCTGCCCGACCACAGATTTAAAAACGGTACATGCTCTGCGGGGAATCCGGCTCCAGCTTCATGAATTCAATCCGGTTTCCATCCGGGTCAATTACCCAAGCCTGGTAGTTATTATCGCAGCCTTTAAGCGGCTCTACAAACATCGTGCCGCCATTTTTCTTAACCCGTTCGGAAATCTCATTAATGTCATCCACCTCGACACAGGTATGCAGAAAGCCAGTGAGATGCTCGTCGTCGTTGTTTTCCGTTCTAGGCGTCCCGTCATAGAAAAGCTCGATGAAAACGCCGTCGGCCAGCGCGACGTACTGAATCCAGGGTTTGCCGTCCCGCTCCATTGAAAAGGCCTTTTTCCCACCGAGAATATCGCAGTAAAAATGGAGCGACCTTTCCATGTCGGTTACTTTAAACGCCACATGGCCAATTCCTTTAATCATAACCGCTTCCTCCTTATTAATCTTCAAAATAAATCTGGCGCTGTTTACAGCCGGGCTCCAGCTGGACGAATTCAATTTCAATTCCGTCCGGATCGGTCATCCAGGCCTGCCAGTTGCCGTCTCTGCCGCGTTTTGGCTTTACGCGGAAAACGCCGCCCCGGCTTTCGACTTCCTCCACAAACTTAAACATATCGTCTACGACGAGGCAGAAGTGAGAAAAGCCCGTAAAATGGACGCCCTCCGGCGCTTTCTCCGTTTCATGCGGCGTTCCGCCGTAAAACAGCTCAATAAAGGCCCCATTTGAAGCAACAAGGTATTCCGTCCCCGTGCCCGGGCCGTCAAGCGGCATGGAGAAGGCCTTCCTACAGCCTAAAATATCCACATAAAAATGAAGCGATTGCTCCATATCTTTAACCCAGACCGCCGTATGTCCAAACCCCTGAAACATAATGTTGATTCCTTCTTTCTTTTCTAAATAACCACCATTTTAGCTTTTTTATTATACAACGGATAGAGGTGGGGAAACATCCGCACAGTTACCAAAAATTTGCCGCTTTTTTTGACACGGCATATCCGCCCGGCCATAAAGCCCCTCCCGGGCAATTTCGTATTAAATAATATCCCCCGGTTTTCACCGGGGGTATTTGATCTTATTTTACCGCCAGTTCTGCTTTCAAAGGAGCGGCGCCGGTCAGCGCGACACTCCGCGCATCAGGCTGGCTTCCGCCGACATACAAAGTGAATTTGGAGCTGTCGACATAGCGCTCGCCATGATCGTCTACAACGGTCAGGGCCATATTCTTCACCGGGAGCTCAACCGTTTTGCTTTCGCCCGCTTTCAGTGAAACGCGTTTAAAAGCGCAAAGGCTGTGGTTGCGTACGGCGAATTTGGATTCGTTGTCCTTAATATAAACTTCGACCACTTCGTCTATATCGTACTTACCGGTATTGGAAACGGTGACAGTGACGGTGAAGTCATCGTTTTTGCCAACGGAGGCGGGAACTTTAAGGTCGGAATAAACCGCTTTGCCGTAGGACAGGCCGTAGCCGAACGGATAAAGCGCCTCGTTCTCCATATAACGATAGGTGCGGTTTTTCATGCTGTAGTCGGTGAACTCCGGTAGCTCTTCTACGCTGCGGTAGAAGGTGACCGGAAGCTTACCAGAGGGGGAAACCTCTCCAAACAGGATGTTGGCCGCCGCAACGCCGCCCAGAGCGCCCGGATACCAGGTCTGGATGATTGCGTCACAGTGCTCATCGGCATAATTGATCGACATAGCGGAACCGGTGCTGAGGAGGAGAACAGTCGGCTTGCCCAACGCGGTGATTGTCTCAAGCAGGCCTTCCTGTTCTTTGGAAAGGTCAAGGGTGACCTTGTCGCCGGCGGCGTAAGCGTTGCCCGCGTCGCCCTGCTCGCCTTCAATGGTCGCGTCGAGACCGAGGCAGAGGATTACGACATCGGAGCGTTCAGCGACCGCGACCGCTTCCGCAATCCGGTCATTCGGCTGTCCCAAGTCTTCAACGCGGTTCTGGAAGAGATGACAGCCCTCAGAATAATAAACGCGGGTGTCTTCATTGACAGCGGCCTGGATTCCTTCGAGGAGGGTAACATAACGGGAAGCGGTTCCCGCATAGTTTCCCTTGAGGATTACCTGGCTGTCGGCATTCGGGCCGATAACCGCAATGTTTTTGATTTTGTCTTTATCAAGCGGGAGAACACCGTTGTTTTTAAGAAGCACCATTGATTTTTCCGCAACCTTCAGGTTAGCGGCGGCATGCTCTTTACAGTCGTTGACCTCATACGGGATGGAGTCGAACTCGGTAGATTCATCGAACATACCAAGGCGCATCCGGGTGGTAAAGAGCCGTTCACAGGCGGTGGTAATCTGTTCTTCGGTGACAAGGCCTTCCTCATAAGCCTGAAGCATGTGCAGATAGGTGTTGCCGCAGTTTACATCGCAGCCCCATTTCATCGCCAGCGCAGCAGATTCCGGAGCGGTGGCAGTTACTTTATGGTTGGTATGGAAGTCGCGGATGGCCCAGCAGTCGGAGACAACGTGGCCGTCAAAGCCCCATTTCTCGCGGAGGATGTCGTGGAGGAGAAGCTTGCTGCCGCAGCAGGGTTCACCGTTGGTACGGTTGTATGCACCCATGACACTTTCGACTTTTGCCTCTTTCACCAGCGCTTCAAAGGCGGGGAGGTAGGTTTCCCACAGGTCTTTGTCTGAAGAAACAGCGTCGAACTCATGGCGGAGTCCCTCAGGACCGGAATGGACGGCGTAATGTTTGGCGCAGGCGGCGGATTTCATCACTTTACCGTCGCCCTGCAATCCCTCGACAAACTTAACGCCCAAACGGCTGGTGAGGTACGGGTCTTCACCATAGGTCTCATGGCCGCGGCCCCAACGAGGATCGCGGAAAATATTGACGTTCGGGCTCCAGAAGGTAAGGCCCTTGTAAATGTCGCGGTCGCCTTTTTTGCTCTGCATATTGTACTTTGCGCGGCCTTCAGTCGAAATAATTTCCGCAACCTCTTTCAGCCCCTCGTCGTCAAACATGGCGGCCATGCCGATTGCCTGCGGGAAAACGGTTGCGGTGCCTGCACGGGCAACGCCGTGGAGCGCTTCGTTCCACCAGTTATATGCGGGAACGCCAAGCCGGTCAATTGCCGGCGCGTCATAACGCAGCTGAGAAACTTTTTCTTCCAGGGTCATCTGGGCGACTAAATCTTTCGCACGCTCTTTGACCGGAAGGGATTCGTCCAAATACTTCGGTTTCATTCAGAAATTCCTCCTTTATTCTA
>CACXEO010000036.1 GCA_902766785.1 Oscillospiraceae bacterium
CGGAGAGGGTGGGATTCGAACCCACGGTCCCTCGCGGGATCACTGGTTTTCAAGACCAGCTCCTTAAACCACTCGGACACCTCTCCGAATTACGGCCTAACAGATTAGACCATGTTATTTTAACATGCAAATAACCGGTTGTCAAGATGAAATTGAATAGACGGAAAAAGAATATCAGAGCCATGCCGTTACAAAGAAAGCTCTGCTCGGTTAAATGTTTTTTTGATATATTTCGTATAAACCGTCCAGCACCAGCGTGGGTTTGACGGCGATTTTATGACTGCAATAGGGGACGATTACACTGGATAAGCCGCCGGTAGCCACAACGGATACATTTTCTCCGAGAATTGCGGCATAACGGTCGATCATTCCGTCAATCATACTGGCAGTGCCGAAAACCACACCGGATTTCATGGAATCAATAGACGTGGTTCCAATAACTTCTGTGACCGATTCCAGGTTGATCTGAGGAAGCTGAGCAGTGCGGGAGGAGAGCGCTTCCAGAGAAATATTGACCCCCGGCATAATGGAACAGCCCAGGAACGCCCCCTGACTGTCGAGAGCCATAATTTTTGTTGCGGTTCCCAAATCCGCAATGATACAGGGCATGGGGAATTGCTTGATAGCGGCGACTGAAGCGCATATCAGATCGCTGCCCAAGATAGAAGGCTGCTTAATTTTAATATCCAGGCCGTTTTTCAGCTCCGGACTGACTACAAAGACCCGACAGCCTAAAAGTTTTTTCAATGCCTCACGCAGGATGGGAGTCAGCGGGGGGACGACGGAGGAAATGATGGCGCCTTCAAAGCAGCCGGGGCTGCAATGGTACAAGGTAAGGATGTTCGAAAACTCTATTGCATATTGGTCTTCCATCCTGGACGTATCGGTTGCAAGACGGGAAACAAATTTTAACGCACCCTTTTCGTAACATCCAATCACAATGTTGGTGTTGCCTACGTCAACTGCAAATACCATTCGTAATCCCTCCACAGCGCGGCTTTAACGATAGTGATCATATTATATCCCTTTATTTCATAAATTTCAACTTTTCCCGCCTGGGTGGAATATGCTTTTGGGAGTGGGACAGGCTAAAAACGGATGAAAACTTAATGGGTTACGGGGCTTTTTTCATTGACTTGTACGGTATTTTGTTCTATGATTAAAACAATTAAAATAGGCAGGTGGAGTTATGAAGTTTAAATGGGATAAAAGCTATTTTGGAATTGGACTCACCGCATTTATTGTCATTGCCTGCAGCATCCTTTTTTATATGGTTATCAACCGGTTCGACGTAATCATCAGCGGTTTTAACATGGTAATCAATATTTTAATGCCAATGATAATGGGCTTGGTGATTGCTTATCTTTTAAATCCGCTTTTGAATTTTTTTGAACAGACTATTTTTAAAAAAATTCAACCGCAGCTTAAATATTCAAAAATCAGGCGGGCGGTTAGCGTTACAACCACTTTTGTTGTAGTCATCCTGCTCTTGACCGGTTTTTTCTGGCTTTTGATTCCTCAGCTTGTCCAGAGTATCAGCTCGCTGATTGATCGTGTTCCCGGATACCTCAACAGTGCAAAAAATTTTCTGGAAACCTTTTTAAAAGATAATCAGGCCATTACCGATTGGTTTAAGGTCGACCTGTCCCAGATATTCTCAAATTTAGAGACAATGCTCAAGGAATACCTGCCGATGGTCAACGATATCCTGGATGGCGCTACAAGGAGCGTCATGGGTGTTTTCACGACCCTGATGAACCTGTTTGTCGGTTTTGTAGTAGCCATCTACCTTCTTTACAGCAAAGAGCGTTTTGCCGGGCAGACCAAAAAGGTAATGTTCGCCCTTTTGCCCCGCACCTTTACTTTAAAGACCATTGATATCCTGTCTCAAACCGATAAAATGTTCAGCGGTTACATCTTTGGAAAGGTGGTTGAGGCGTTCTGCGTAGCTGCGCTTTGTTTCCTTGGCTGTACCCTTTTGGGGCTGCCGTACGCGCTTCTGGTAACGGTCATCATGTTTGTTTTTAACCTGATTCCGTATTTTGGCCCACTGATCGGCGCGATTCCATGTACCCTTCTTATTTTACTGGTCGACCCGCTTCAGGCGCTTTGGTTCGTTATTTTGATCTGTGTCCTGCAGCAGTTTGACGGCAATGTCATCGGGCCGATGATCCTTGGCAACCACACTGGCCTGACTTCATTCTGGATTATTTTTTCCATCTTCCTGTTCGGCGGCTTATTCGGTTTCTTTGGTATGATTATCGGCGTGCCGGCCTTTGCAGTTATCTATTCGCTGATCCGGGCGCTGGTGGAGAAACGGCTCAAGAAAAAAGGAATGCCGTTATCCACTAAAGATTATATGCGGATGGCGCATGAAACGCCGCCGGACCCGCTGGTGATTGTTGAAGAGACTTCAAGGGAGGTTCGAAAACCCAAGATTCTCCAACGCAGAAAGACGGGGGAAACAGCGTGGGGACAGGGTTCCGATAAGCGGGACGAGAACCATAAAGAGCAGTAGAACGGAGTTTTATTTTGATTCGTGTATTGGCAATTGGAGACATAGTCGGAAAAGAAGGCTGTGCCTTTTTGCGCAGGCACCTGCCAGGGCTGCGGCAGAAATATTCAGTTGATATGGTTGTGGCAAACGGGGAAAATTCGGCGGTTGGAAATGGAATCCTTCCTGTGTCTGCGGAAGACCTGTTTGCGAGCGGTGTTGATGTCATCACCACCGGCAACCATGTTTATAAACGCCGGGAAATTTATCCGTACCTGGACGAACAGCCATACATTATCCGCCCGGCCAATTATCCCGAGGGCGGTTATGGAAAGGGAGTTTGCGTTTTTGACGCCGGCAGTTACCGGGTGGCAGTTGTAAACCTGCAGGGCACAGTGTACCAGGACAGCCTTGCTTGTCCGTTTCGCACAATGGACCGGATTCTGAAGGAAATAGATACCCCGTTGGTTTTGGTTGATTTCCACGCCGAGGCGACAAGTGAAAAAAATGCAATGGGATATTATCTCGACGGCAGGGTGAGCGCGGTTTTCGGTACCCATACCCATGTGCCTACGGCGGATGAGCGGATTCTTCCTAAGGGAACGGGATATATTACTGACCTGGGAATGACCGGCCCGGTTGAATCCGTATTGGGTGTAAAGCCCGAAAATGTATTAAACCGCTTTCTTACTAAGCTTCCAACCCGGTTTGAAATTGCGCAGTCACCCTGTAAAATGGATGGAATTTTGTTGCAATTAGACAAAAACACCGGAAAGTGCCGCAATATTTCACGAATTTGTATAATTTAAGGAAATCCTTTTGTGGACCTCTTGTCAATTGTATTTTTTTGTACTAAAATAGTAATATCCCGAGAATGTGTATTAAATTATATCACTATTATGTCACGGTGCAGTGACACAAGCAAGGAGTGTAAGAAATGAATGTGCTAAAAGTTTCAGCGAAATCCTTACCAAATTCCGTAGCAGGCGCAATAGCCGGCGTGATTCGTGAAAACAATGAGGTGGAAATCCAGGCCGTAGGGGCAGGAGCTACCAACCAGGCGATTAAATCCATTGCCATAGCCCGGGGCTATCTTGCGCCGACTGGTGTTGACCTTGTATGCATTCCTGCTTTTGCAAGTGTGGAAATTGACGGAGTGGAGCGCACGGCAATTAAACTGATTGTTATGGCACGCTAAAAAGTATGAATCCCGGCCGCCGTTTAAACGGCGGCCGGGATTTTGCTTTATAACTGTATTTTAAGCTTGGAAAAGGCTCTTTATACGGACTTCTTGACAGTTTTTATAATTTGTATTAAACTATGGGGAGCGTATTTTATTTTTTAAAAAACATATCCTATTTTTGTTGAACGTTTACATCAGCACTGCGCGCTGTATCGGCCCAGGCCGGCCTTTAAAAGGCGCGCTTGTTTGAAGAGAGCACATTTTGTCGAAACGGCATATATTGAATCAAAAGCCAACTGTGGAAAAACCGGATATATCAGGCCGTAAGGAGGAAACGTTATGGTAAGAGTCGAAAACCACCTTGGAACCATTGACATCTCCCATGAGTTCTTGGCAAATCTTGTCAGCAGTACCGTTACCGACTGTTTCGGCGTTGCCGGAATGTCCGCAGCCGGTGCACCTCAGGGCCTTCTCAACCGGATTGCGCGGATTGCCCCTTCTAATCAGGGGGTACGTGTTCGGTATCAGAAGTCGAAACTGGTAATTGAACTGCATATTGTTGTAACCTACGGCACTAACGTGGCAGCAATTGTAAAAAGCATTATGAATAAAGTTCAGTATACGGTAGAGGAAATCACAGGGTTCCCAGTGGCTAAGGTCAACGTTTTTGTTGACGGCATGAAAACGCAGTAATGCAAAGCGGTAACTGTTGGCGTAGAACCGCAGAAAGGGTGCTATCATAGATGATAAATGGGTCTCAGTTGCGTGACGCTATCATATCCGGTGCAAATAACATCACCAACTACAAACAAAGCGTCGATGAACTGAATGTCTTCCCGGTTCCGGATGGTGACACCGGTACCAATATGTCGATGACGATCAACGCGGCGGTAAAGGAACTGTCCCTGCTCAAAGACGACGTACCGGTCACCAAGGTTGCCGATGTTACAGCGAGTTCCCTTTTGCGGGGCGCCCGCGGAAATTCGGGCGTCATCACCTCTTTGCTTTTCCGTGGCTTCGCTACGGGTTTAAAAGGGAAAGCAGAAGCGGATGGAGCAGATATTGCCCTTGCGCTTGACGCTGGGGTGAAAGCGGCGTATAAAGCGGTTATGAAACCTACTGAGGGAACAATTTTGACCGTTTCCAGAATGGCGGCTGAAAAAGCAAAACAGGTTTCTGAGACAACCAGAGAACCGGCCGATGTTTTTGAGGCGATTTTAGAGGAAGCGAAGGCCGCGCTTGACCAGACGCCGGAGCTTCTTCCGGTTTTAAAAAAGGCCGGGGTAGTAGACGCCGGCGGCCAGGGATTTGTACGTATTCTGGAAGGGATGCAGAGCGTTATCCGTGACGGTGTAATGGTTAAGTCGGAAGAGGGTGCTGGTGTGGTTTCCAAACAGGCGCAGCCGGTAAACGCCGCTGCCGCTTACGAAGGAGACATCACCTTTACCTATTGTACGGAATATATTGTCAACAAAGCGGCCGGCTGCCCGGATCCGCTCAAGCTCCGCGCTTATTTGGAAACCATCGGTGACTGTGTTGTGGTGGTGGACGACGACGATATTATCAAGGTTCATGTCCACAGCAACGACCCGGGTTTAGCCATCCAGGCGGGTATCAAGTTTGGTATGCTGACCAATATGAAGATTGAAAATATGCGGGAGCAGCATGAACACCAGGCCTACGGGGCACAGCAGAGCGAACGCTCATCCCGTTACCTGCCAGTTGATGAGGAAGTAGAGTTCGGCTTTGTTGCGGTTGCTGCAGGGGAAGGGCTGCGTGCCCTTTTTACCGACCTTGGCGTCAACAATGTCGTCACCGGCGGGCAGACCATGAACCCGAGCACGGAGGATATCCTGGAGGCGATCCACGCCACTCCGGCCAAGACGGTATTTGTTCTGCCGAACAATAAAAATATCATCATGGCGGCTGAGCAGGCGATTCCGCTCGCTGACCGTAAAGTCTGTGTCCTTCAGACCCGCACCATTCCGCAGGGGCTTTCTGCGATGCTCGCGTTTGACCCTTCGGCGGATTTTGAAGAGAACCGGATCAATATGACCAAAGCGCTTGACCACGTTTCCTCCGGGCAGATTACTTTTGCCGCCCGTGATTCCGACTATGACGGTCACAGCATTAAAGCGGGGGAGATTCTGGCGTTGGATAACGGCAAGCTCTCCTTTACTGATAAGGATGTGCAAAAATCTCTGCTCAAGCTGACCAAGCGGATGCTCAAGGGGGATAGCAGCTTTGTCACCGTCATCTACGGGAGCAGTGTTTCCGATTTTCAGGCGGAAGAAGCCCTCAAGGCACTCGAAGACCGTTTTGGGAACCATGTCCAGATCAACATGGTAAACGGCGGCCAGCCGGTTTATTACTATATTGTCTCGGTGGAATAGAGGCTTTTATTTGTCGGAAAGCGGGGGCTGCTGCCTCCGCTTTGTTGTTATAAAACAAGGATGCAGTTTATTTGGCAGCGTGGTTTGCTGTGCGGCCGGTTTACCGCAGTTCAGGCGGTAATCCTACAGGGCGCGGCTTTGTTGAATACAGGAGAATGAGAATGGAAAGGGATCCGCTCAAACAAGATATCTGTTACCTGAAAGGCGTCGGTGAAAAACGGGCGGCGTGTTACGCCCGCCTCGGTATTACCGACGTTTATTCCCTTTTGCGCCATTATCCCAGGGATTATATTGATTACAGCAACCCGGTCAGCATTATGGAGGCGTCACCGGGGGAGACCTGGGTTATCCGCGCGCGGGTATTTAAAAAAGGAAGGGAGCAACGGATCAGAAAAGGCCTGTCGGTCTTTAAAATATTTGTCACCGACGATACGGCGGATATGACCGTTACTATTTTCAATTCACGTTTTGCTGCAGAAGCGCTCAAAGAAGGGGAAAGTTACCTGTTTTATGGCAAGGTCACCGGCAACCTGCTGAGGCGGGAAATGAATTCCCCGCAGGTACTGCGGGAGGTGCGTGGCGCAGTTATGCAGCCCGTCTACCCGCTGACCGACGGCCTCACCAACAAAATGGTGAGCTCCAATATGGAACAGGCGCTCACTTTTTTAAAGGATGGCAGGAACGATTACCTCCCGGTTGATATCCGTGAAAGCTATCATCTCTGTGGAATTGTCGAGGCGCTGCACAACATCCATTTTCCGTCCTCTTTGGCGGCACAGCAGGCGGCGAAACGCCGGCTTGCCTTTGAGGAGTTTTTGACTCTCCAGCTTGGGATGTCCCAGTTGAAGCTGCGCAACCGGAAAAGCACTTCGGTTTTGATTTCTCAACCTGATTTATCACCGTTTTTTTCTTCTCTCCCGTTTGAACTAACAAACGCACAGAAGCGCTGTATCGAAGAGGGTTTGGGGGATTTTGAGAGCGGTGTTCCAATGAACCGTCTGCTCCAGGGAGATGTGGGCTCCGGCAAGACGATGGTTGCGGCCGCCCTGGCCTATGCGGCGTTTAGTGCCGGCTACCAGTCGGTTCTGATGGCGCCGACAGAAATTTTGGCAAAACAACATTACAAAACCCTGTCTGAGCTTTTAGAGCCTCTTGGATGTAAAACGGTTCTGCTGGTTGGTTCTATGACTGCAAAGCAGAAGGCCGGGGCAAGGGAGGCGCTGGCTTCCGGCGGCGCATTCCTCGCTGTGGGAACTCATGCCCTTTTACAGCAAAGCACTGAATTCCAGAACCTGGGGTTTGTGGTGACCGATGAACAGCACCGGTTCGGGGTGGCGCAGCGCACCCGGCTTGCGGAAAAAGGGGAACGCCCCCATATCCTGGTCATGTCCGCTACTCCGATTCCGCGTACCCTTGCCCTGATTATCTACGGCGACCTCGACGTTTCCGTGCTGGATGAGCTTCCAAAAGGAAGAAAGCCGGTTGAAACCTACCACATCGGTGAATCCAAACGGGAGCGGGCCTATGGGTTTATTGCAAAGCAGCTCGATAAAGGCCGTCAGGCGTTTTTGATCTGCCCGCTGATTGAGGAAAACGAGGAGCTTCAGCTCGCCTCGGTAGAAGAGTACTGCAAAAAAGTGGAGAAGGTTTACCTGCCGGGCTATACGGTTGGAATCCTGCATGGAAAGCAAAAGCCTGCCGAAAAGCAGAAAGTCATGGAAGACTTTGCTGCCGGCAGGCTTCAGGTGTTGATTTCGACCACCGTGGTGGAGGTTGGGATCGATGTTCCAAACGCGAGCGTTATGCTCATTGAAAATGCCGAGCGGTTCGGGCTGTCACAGCTTCATCAGCTCCGCGGACGCGTCGGCCGGGGTGCGGAGCAGTCGGCCTGCATCTTGGTTTCCAGCCATAGGGGGGAAGAAAACCGCAGGCGGCTGGAGGTCATGTGCCGCACCTCGGATGGTTTTGTCATTGCCGAGGAAGATCTGAAGCTCCGCGGCCCCGGTGATTTTTTCGGTGAGCGCCAGCATGGCCTTCCGAAACTCAAAATCGCCGACATGGTGCAGGATACCCGGCTTCTATCTGAGGCACGGGGACTTGCGGAAGAACTCCTGGCAGAAGACCCTCAGCTGACCAGTCCGAAGCACCGCGGGCTGCGAGTTCTGGTGAGGGAGCCCTTCCGGCAGATCCCCGAGAGCGGACTCCATTAAACAGTCAGGGTGCCGTTTTCACCGATCAGGAGGATGAGAATTTGTTCTTCCGCACCGGTTTCGGCGTTGAGGTAGACAAGAATATCCTCTCCGTTCTGGCCTTTGCAGGTAAACTCATAACAGAATACTTCATTGAGCCCCTGTGTTGGGATGACGGCCAGTTTGCACTGCTGTACCGTCAGCAGCGGGCTTAATTTTTTTGCCGCCTGTTCCTGTGTGATCTTGGGGACTTTAGCAGCCCGTTCCTGATGGTTTGATAGATAGCCTCGCTGATGAAAGCTGATAATTTCGCCGTTTTCCAGGGATACCGAGACCTTGATGAGGTCTGGATAATAGGTGATGTTGTCTTTTTTGTAGGCAAAGTTAATTGTCATGATATTGCCGGCAATTTCATAATAGCTCGATTCCATGGAGGTAACATCATGCGTTTTAAGGTATTCTTTCGCCTTTTTAAGTCCGTCCTCCGGCGTGAGTTTCTGTTCCGCTGCGCTCTTAGAAGAGGTAAAATAGGTTACGAAACCACCTGATTTGGTCACGCCAATGTCAACTGATCCATCGCCGTTGGTGAAACAGTAGGAGGGCATTCTGCCCTCTTCGTCTCCTGCGTCTTTGAGCTCGCTTTCTGCAAATCCGGAAGCCTTGGCTGCGGCCGCCCGGGCCTGTTCTCTGGAAACGTCGTTTTGCCCCTTGAGCATCAAGGACTCTTTTTTTAGGATGTGATCGGAAAAGGGCCCGTCATATATCAATGAGGGGAATTCCCCAAGTGAATCTTCAAAATCTTTAAAGCCGTCCCCAAAGTTTGCATAAGTTTGTTCCCCGTTGAACTGGTTTATTTCCTGGGCCACCTGGTCATAGCTGATCTGCCCCTGCCGGACGATTTCCTGCAGGACAAAAATATTGCCCAACAGTTCGGTGCAGTAATGCTTCATGGTCCGCAGGGTCTGTGCGTCTTCCTCGCTCATGCTTTCACCGCTGGAGACTTTTTTGGAAAGGCTGACCGCGTAATCCCCTACCTGTGAAATAAATTTGTAGGTGCTGCCAAGTTCAAAGTATTCAATGGGAAGGGTGGCAAGGCTGTTTTTGGCAAAGCCCGCATCCCGCCAGAGCATGGAAGAAAGGGTGGACAGCATTTCAGGCGAAGCGCAGTAAACGCCCTTTGTCAGCGTGGAGCCAATGCTGTTCAGATAGGTGTACAGGTCTTCTACCGCCTGTAGATAGGTGTGCTCCTGAAACCGTTTCCGCGACTGGTTTTCGGAAAAGTTTAAACCGAACAGAATGGCGAGGACCAGAACCAAAGCGGTGATATAGGTAATGATCCGCACCAGCGTGCGTTTGGAAAGATGTAAATCCATAAATAATATTCCGCCTTTCGGGTATGATGAATTCATAGGTTTATGATATTTTTTCCGGAAAAAGTTTAATTATCCAGTCTGCTTCAAAACTGGATTTTATCCGGGAAATATAGTATACTGGTAGGAGATGATTGGTATGGAGTGGAATGGATTGACCGAAAGTTACTTGGATTACAGCGCGACTACTCCTGTATGCGGCGCGGCGGCGGAAGCATGTGTCACCGCGATGAAACGGGATTTTGGAAACCCTTCGTCCCTGTACCGGCTGGGGATGGAAGCGGAAAATATTGTTTCCGCCGCACGGCGGGTTCTTGCAAAGGCGCTCGGCTGTGAGGAACAATGCCTGTTTTTTACCGGCTCTGCGACCGAAAGCAATAATATCGCTATTTTCGGAAGCCTTGCGGCAAACCCGCGGAAAGGGAAAAAGATTATTACCACGGCGGTGGAACACGCGGCGGTTTTAGGCCCGTTTACTGAACTTCAGAAACGCGGTTATGAAACTGTTTACCTGATGCCGGCGGAAACCGGGAATTATACCGCCCAGCAGTTTTTTGACGCGGTGGACGACCATACCGCCCTCGTTTCAGTCATGCTAGTCAACAATGAGGTCGGCACACGCCACCCGGTTGAGGAGATCATCCGGGCAGTGCGGCGGAAAAACCCGGATACGCTGATTCATATTGACGCGGTGCAGGGCGCGTTCAAGCTGCCTTTTTCCATCCGCACCGCAACCCCTGACCTGCTCAGCGTCAGCGGCCATAAAATTTATGCTCCCAAAGGCGTAGGTGCTTTGTATATCAAAAAAGGCGTGAAAGTTTCCCCGCTGCTCTTCGGCGGCGGGCAGGAAAAAGAGGTGCGCCCGGGAACCGAGAGCGTTCCGCTCATCGCCGCGTTCGCAGCGGCTGTAGAGTGGTACCTGCCGCAGCAAAAGGAATTTCTTGCCGGTTATGAAGCTCTGCACGCGGGGCTTTTGGAACGGCTTGCGGAAATTCCGGAGGTTTCGGTCAATTCTCCCGCGGGGGGCGTTCCTTATATCACGAATTTTTCCGTGCAGGGAATCCGTTCTGAAATCATGCTCCATTTTTTAGAGAGCCGGGGCGTTTTCGTCTCCAGCGGCTCCGCCTGTGCAAAAGGGGCAAAGAGCCACGTGCTGGACGCACTTGGACTTTCCGACGGTAGAGCCGATACCGCGCTGCGCGTCAGTTTTGGCGCTTATACGGAGCGAAAAGATATCGACCGGCTGGCGGACAGCCTGAAAGAAGGCCTTTCCAGCCTGATACGGACAAACTAGAGGATTGGGGCGGGACGGCCCGCGTTAATATTTTCTACAACGGAGGAATCTATGAGGGAGCTTTTACTCATAAAAGACGGTGAGATTGCACTTAAGGGGTTGAATAAATCCACCTTTGAGAATATTCTCATCAAAAACATCCGGCGGCGGATCGAGGATCTTGGAAAGGTGACGGTGCAGAAAGCGCAGTCTACCATCTACGTCAAACCAGCTGCCGACGACTACGATATTGACGAAGCTCTGGAACGGCTGAAAAAGGTTTTCGGCATCGCCGCGCTCTCCAAGGCGCGGATGACCGAAAAGAGTTTTGAAAAAATTGCGGAGGAAGCGGTCGAATATTTGAGCGACCTGCTACCCTTCGTACATACGTTTAAGGTAGAGGCAAAACGTGCGGATAAAACCTTTCCGATGACTTCACCCGAACTTTGTGCCCAGCTTGGCGGTGTTCTTCTATCCCGTTACCACAACCTGAAAGTCAACGTACAGAATCCTGATGTTGTTGTCACGGTGGAGATCCGTGACTTCGGCGCTTATATCCACGCAAAAAAACACGAGGGCGCCGGCGGCATGCCAATCGGTTCAAGCGGAAAAGCGCTTCTTTTGATTTCCGGTGGGATTGACAGCCCAGTTGCGGGGTATATGATGGCAAAGCGTGGGATAGAGGTTTCAGCCATTCATTTTATTTCGCCGCCTTATACCAGTGACCGCGCCCTGCAGAAGGTGGAAACCCTTTGTGAAAAAATGTGCGATTATATGGGCCGGATTCAGTTCTATATTGTCCCGTTTACAGAAATTCAGGAGGAAATCCGCAGGAACTGCCCGGAAGAGCTTTTTACCCTGATTATGCGGCGGATGATGATGAGGATTGCTCTGCGGGTTGCAAAAGAAAACGGGATGCAGGCGCTCATCACTGGCGAGAGCGTAGGCCAGGTGGCGAGCCAAACCATAGGAGCGCTCGCCTGTACCGATGCGGTTTGCGATATGCCGGTTTTTCGTCCGCTGATCGGGATGGATAAAAACGAGATTATTGTAGTTTCCCGTAAAATTGACACCTTTGAAACGTCAATTCAGCCCTATGAGGACTGCTGCACCGTTTTTACCCCAAAACATCCTAAGACAAAGCCTCAGCTTTCACAGATTTTGGAGGCTGAAATGTCTTATGATTTTGACCCGCTCCTTGAAAAAGCAATTACGGGGATACAGTTGAAAACCATTTATGCAAACAGGTAGAAAAGAGGCAGATGTATGAGTAAAAACGCAGAATTAATCGCAGTTGGCACTGAAATTATCCTTGGGGATATTGTCAACACACACTCCCAGTATTTATCACAAAAGCTTGCTCAGCTCGGCATCAACGTGTTTTACCACACCAGTGTGGGGGATAACCCCGCCCGGCTGCGTTTTACCATTGAACAGGCCATCGGCCGGAGCGATATTGTCATTCTTTCAGGCGGGCTTGGGCCTACAGAGGATGACCTGACCAAAGAGACGGTCTGCGAGGTGCTCGGCCTGCCGCTTCATCAGGATGCGGAGGCGTTTGCCCGGATGACGGCCTTCTTTGAGCGAATTGGCCGTGAAATGACTGAAAATAATATTAAGCAGTCGATGGTGCCGGATGGAGCGGTTGTCTTTCAGAACGACCGGGGAACCGCGCCGGGCATGGCGGTCGAGAAGGACGGAAAAATTGTTCTCCTGCTGCCCGGTCCGCCGAGTGAGCTGATCCCAATGTTTGAGGAACAGGGTTATCCTTATCTTGAAAAGCTTTCCGATGCAATCCTGGTTTCACGAAATTTCCGGGTATTCGGCGTCGGTGAATCCATGGTTGAGGTAAAGCTTGGGAAAATGTTAAACGGGGAAAACCCGACTGTAGCGCTTTATGCAAAGCAGAGCGAAGTGTTAGTCCGGGTCACTGCCAAGGCGGATACCAAGGAAAAAGCGGCTGAAATGCTCGAGCCGGTTGTGGGCGAACTTTACTCCATTTTGGGGGACACCGTTTACGGCGAAGGCGTGAACAGCCTGGAAGAGGTGGTCGTCCCACTTCTGAAAAAAAGGGGGATGAAGATCGCTACGGCTGAAAGCTGTACCGGCGGGCTTCTCTCTCAGAAAATCACTGCGATCCCCGGTTCGTCCGAAGTGTTCGAGTGCGGCGTGGTCAGCTATGCCAACCGGATCAAGCATGAGCTTTTGGGCGTGCCGGAAGAACTGCTGGAACGGTATGGTGCTGTCAGCGAGCAGGTTGCCACCGCTATGTCGGAAGGTGTTCTGCGTTTGAGCGGCGCTGATATTGGTGTAGGGATTACCGGGATTGCCGGCCCTGGCGGCGGAAGCGCTGAAAAGCCGGTTGGAACGGTTTACATTTCGGTGGCGGTAAAAGGGCAGGAGACCTGTACGCGGTTATTCCATTTTGCCTACGGGCGGAAGAATGAACGGGATACGATCCGGTATGCTTCCGCGATGAACGCACTGGATATGGTTCGCAGACTTCTTCTCTAAAAGGAGGCCATCTTATGGGTGAAAACAAAACTGTTCCGGCGCAGAAGAATGGTAAAAAAGCCAATTGGTTTCTGCGTTTTTTAAAATGGGTTTTCCCGTGGAAAGGCGACAGGCCAAAAATGGTCGTCATCAAATGCGTCTTTTTAATTTGTGTTGCAGCCTTTGCAGTAAGCGGTTGGCTTTTAGCCGATTATTATATAAAAGATTTTGCTGCGAATGACGAGTATATGAAGGCACAGAGCCTGATGAATGGGAACAGTAATTTCGTCAGCAGTACGGAAGAAAAAGAACAGCTTCCTCTTCCTGAAGGGTACCGCGAGCAGTTTAACGCCCTTTATCAAATTAACCAGCGGCTTTGTGGCTGGCTGAAAATTAACGGAACGGGGATTGATTATCCGGTCGTCCATCCTACAGATAACGACTATTACCTGCACCATACTTTTTATGACAGTTACAGCAGTGCGGGCGCGCCGTTTTTGGATTACCGCTGCAATTTTTCACAGGACAATATGTCCGGCAATACCATTATTTATGGGCATAACCTTAACAGCGGCAGGATGTTTCATGACGTGATAAATTATAAAAATGTCTCTTATTACAAAGAACACCCCCTGATTAGTTACAACACGGTTTATGCCGACCATGACTGGAAAATTATAGGAATGTTCTTTACCAATGCTGATATGTCTCTAGAGGATTCATTTGCTTATCATATGTTTATTGACAAGCAGAATGATGAAGAGTTTTATGCCTTGCTCAATGAAGCAATACAGCGCTCTTTCTTTACGACCGGGGTAGACGTTAATGCGGAGGATAAGCTTTTAATGCTTTCCACCTGCGACAATGCCTTTGACAACAGCCGGCTGGTGCTGCTTGCGCGGATGGTGCGTCCAGGTGAAAGCAGCGAGGTTGACGTGTCTGCTGCAAGACAGAATGCAAGTCAGTACCTGCCCCAGAATTACATTGACAAGCTGGGCGGTACCTACCGCCCCTGGGATGAAGATTATACGTTTTACCGCCCTTGATGAATTTTTGTTGCAAAAATAAAGGAAGAACAAAAGGAGGAACCGGAATTGCTGCGAAAACTTTTGACCTGCATTATGGCGGGGATTATTGCCATGTCCGCCTTTACAGTGACAGCCTATTTTGCTGCCGATTCGGTTCTGGTGGTCAACCCAACAGGCCGGAAGTCTTCTTCCGGCCAGCTGGGCATGGTGGAATACGAGGTTGTTGATATTCCAAGCGATCTTTTGAGCAGTTCTTCAAGCGAGACAAGCAGCTCTTCATTGGGAAGTTCGTCTTCTTCATCATCCTCTCAGACGCCCTCGTCGGTTGTAACACCGCCTCCGGTTGTTCCGTCAAATTCATCTACAGTTACCATACCACCGTCGGTTTCCTCTAACCCGCCGTCCTCTTCGCCGGATTCTTCTGAAGGAACGCCCACCGAAGAGACGCTGATTGTCAAAATCTCAAGTGAGCCGGAGGTTGGGGTATACGCTGTAAGCGATATCCTGCCGAAAATCGTTGCGATGGAGATGAACGACAGCATGGCGGACGAGGCATTGAAGGCACAGGCGGTTGCAACCCACAGCTATGTCAAATACCAAAACAGTATTGGCAAGGCGCCGGTTGTCTATGTCCGGTCGCCTTCGGCACGGATTCAGTCGCTGGTTGAATCGGTTGCTGGAGAAATGATGTATTCCGGCGGAAGTGTTATCAACGCTTCCTACTGTGCTTCTACGGCAGGGCGTACGGAATTTTCCACCGACGTTTGGGGGGGCTACCTTCCTTATCTGGTCTCTGTGGAAAGTGTTTACGATCATCTCGATCCCAACTGGGGGAGTACGACGACCTATACGGTGGAACAGGTTAAGAGCATGGTTAAACAGAACGCTGGAATAGCCCTGAACGGCGCCCCGGAAGATTGGTTCAAAGTGGTTTCTTATACGGGCGGCGGATACAACGGGGATATGACCATCGGCGGGCAGAGTACGTTTGTGAATAACGGAAAAACGTATAAAATCACCGGACGGTATGTGCGTGAGATTATTTTAAAGCAATCCGGCCTGCCGGCTTTAAAAAGCGCAAAATTCAACGTTTCCGTCAACGGTGGACAAATGGTCTTTACCACCTACGGTTACGGTCATGGTGTTGGAATGAGCCAGTGGGGGGCGCATTATTATGCGGAAAAAGCAGGATATAGCTATCGGCAGATCCTTACTCATTATTATACCGGCGTGACAATCCGATAAGGCTTAAGATTAAAAGCGGTTCTGCGGTCAGCGGGGCCGCTTTTTAATTTAGCGGGTGCTGCAAAACTCAAGATAAAGGCGGATATTTTCGACTGCGCGGTTCAGCGTTCTTGAAACAGTAGATTTATTGATTCCCAACAGTCTTGCAATTTCCGGAGTTTTCTTTTTCTCAAAATAATACATGATTAAAATTTCCTGCTGTCGCGTTGTCAGCCTGGTATGAATAATTTTTTCCAGCGCTTTTTTAAGATGTTCCAGCTGCAGGTTATTGTCAGAACTTTCGCTCGGTTCAAATAAATTTTCGAAATCCGGTGCGTACCCAATTTGATCCAGAGATATTTTTCGGCTCAAATAATCTCCTCCTGCAGCGATTGTTCCAGCAGTATGGAAGAAGCGTCCAGAAGATGGTTGTATTCTTCAAAAAGAAGCTTGATTTTTCGCTCATAATTTTCAGCCATTTCAGGCCTCTGCTTTTGCTGGCTGCGCAGCTGCGCAATTTCCTTGCGCAGGAGAGTGGCTGTTGTTAAATAGTTTTCTGTAATTTTTGTTATCATAATAGTCACATCCTTAAATCACACAGTACGTGTTAATTTAATTTTATTATATCACACGTTTTGTGTAAAATCAAGAGATGGAACGTTTGTTCGATAAAACTTGAAAATATGGGTATGCTATGGTATATTAATACTTGGGTGATGGCTTTGAATCGTATAAAAAAGCTTCGAAAAGAACGCGGCATGACACAGGCAGAGCTTGCGCGGGAATTAGACATTTCTGCAAGTTCCATAGGAATGTACGAACAGGGACGGCGCGAACCCGACAAGGATATGTTTTTGCGTCTGTCGCGGTACTTTGGCGTTCCAGTAGAATATTTGATGGATGATTCCGTTAAACTGGACGAACCGATGGAATTTAAAGATTTTATTGAAAAAGTAAGGCGTGAGTTGTTAGAACGGGAAGGCCTGCTGGTTAATGGGGTTCCCTTGTCGCGCAGCGATATTGAAGAAATCATGCAGGCAATAGAAAAAAGCGCGTTAACTGCAACGACAAAATACTCCAAATAAATGCACTGTGACAATATATTTACACTGATTCTGCTTACCAGGTAAATGAATCTAACAATTGTGAGTTGTTCATTTTGTTTTTGTCGATAGGCCACAATATTATAACAGAGAGAGGATTAAGAAGATGAAGGGAAGACGGATTCCGTTCCGGGCACTCTGGCTTTGGGAATTATATGCGGTGCTGGTCTATGCGGCTCTTCTCTTTTTAATTTATACTTTTCTGGTCCCTTTTACATGGCTTTGGATTTTGCTGGTATCCCTTTTTGGAGGGGGATATCTGCTTGCCGCGCTGGTTTATTTCCCGCTTTTGTACCTTGGAACGCAGTATTCCATCAGCGAAGAGGCAATTGAATTTGAAAGCGGTGTCCTTTACCGCCGCAAAACGGTGTTGTTTCGCAAGAACCTGATTGTAGTTTGTGTGTATCAAACGCCGCTGGATTTTTTGTTCAGGCTTTCCTCTTTGCGCTGCAGCGGTCCGGGAGGGGTTGTGACGTTGGGGTATCTGGCAAAAAAAGAGGCACTCAGGCTCAAAGGGGAATTAACGGCTAAAAAGCGGTTGCGGCCGGTTGCGGAAATGGCGGTGCGAAATGAAACGAATGCATCCCATTAATATTCTTGAGAACATATCGGGTTATTTTTGGCTTTTACTGTTTCCTTTGATCCGCGGTTTTTTCAGTTTTCGCGGCGGTATATGGGCATGGCTTGGCGGTGTTTGGTTTGACCTGTTAATTTTAGCTGCCATTTTTGGGCTTGCCTTTTTACGCTGGCGGCTGGCGGGTTACGAATTGACTCAGAACGGCGTACGGGTTGTAAACGGGATCTTGCTCCGCAGGGATTTTTTAGTTCCTTACCAGCAGTTTGCCAATGTTTCACTGGTTGCGCCTTTTTATTACCGTCCTCTTGGCGTTGTCCATCTGTCTGCGGACTCTGATGCCGGCAACGACTGGAAGTATGATTTTACCCTGACCCTGCCGCTTAAACCGGCGCAGGAAATTCTGCACCGCGCAAAGCGCGGATGCTGCTCTGGACTATCCGGACAGCGCCGGACATACCGAAGCAGCGGGCTGTATATTGCGATGCTCGCTTTTATCTCCTCTAAAACTGTTACAGGAGTTGTTTTTACTGCTGCATTTTTAGTGCAGGCTGGTAAAATTCTGGGCCATGAGTTTGAAACAACTTTCTTGCAGGGGTTGACAGACCTTGCAAATAAACTGGCGTTTGGCATTCCGCCAGCGGCTGTTTTTTTGGCGTTGGTTGTTGTTTTAGGATGGATGATTTCTTTTATTATCAACCTTGCCAGGAATTACCGCTTTACGGTTTCGCGGCAGGAAAGCAGCCTGCAAATCCAATCTGGACTTTTTACACGCTACCGCCATCAAATGAATGTGGAAAAAGTAAACCTTGTTGAATCCCGTCAATCCATTATAACAAAGGCGTTTCGTATCCATTCCCTTTTTCTTCACTGCGCCGGTTATGGAAAGGCCAAAAATGAACTGTCGGTGCTCTTTCCGGCAGCAAATGAAAAACGGGCTCGGGAAATTATGCAAAACATTATGCCGGAATGGCATTTTACGCGGAGGGCGGTTTTCCCAAAAGGTCAATCAATTTTCCGGTTTATCCTGGCGCCAGTGGGTATCGGTGTGGCGCTTGGAGTTGCCGCGCTGGTGCTGGCGGGCGTTTTCCCCCGCCTTTCCGATTTGATCCTGTTTTTGGGCGGGATGTTCGAACTGCCGGTGCTCTGGTGGCTGGCGGCTAGGATTATCGCTTTTTACCACACCGGGATTTCAAAAAGCGGCGGCGTTTATACGCTTCGGTTTTCCCGCGGCTTTGGATTCCATTCAGTAGCGGTCCGGGAAGAAAAGGTAGTTCAGGTGAAGCTTCGTCAGTCAATTTGGCAGGGGATGTCCGGCAGCTGTAACCTGATTGTTTATACCTGGTCGGAGGGGAAGAAGCGCCATGTAATTCCGGCGCTGCCTGTTGAGCAGGCATGTGAACTGATGGGGATTTCAAAACCGGAAAAAGCGACACTTTCGGGTTGGAAAAGGCTGGCTTATGGGCTTAAGGAGGAAACTTAAAATGATTACTGAAAAAGCCAGACGAATTTTGGAATATCTTCAGAGCCGTCCTTTGAATGAAGGTGCGCCGACTGTTCGCGAAATCTGCCGCGATCTTCAAATCAAGTCGACCTCTACAGTGCAGAGATATGTGGAAGAGTTGGTTGAAGCAGGGTATATTCAAAAAAATGACGGGAAAAGGCGGACTCTCCGTCTCGCCTCCAATGAGGGAATTTCGGTTCCGGTTGTGGGGCTTGTCACTGCCGGCGAACCAATTACCGCCATTGAGCAGATTGAAGGCTACATTACCTTTTCGGGGTACCACGGAAACCCGTCCGAGCTGTTTGCCCTGAACGTACGTGGGGAGAGCATGATCAACGCTGGGATCCTAAGCGGCGACCTTGTCATCGTCCGCCAGACGCCAACGGCGGAAAATGGGGAAATCGTGGTCGCGATGATAGAGGACGAAGCAACCGTAAAACGTTTTTATAAAGAAAACGGCCGTTTTAGACTTCAGCCTGAAAACGACCGGATGGAACCGATTTATGCCGATGAGGTTTCAATTCTCGGAAAGGTCATTGCGGTGATCCGTAATTATGAATAAATTGTGCGGCATAATGGTATTGCCGCCATAAAAAACACCCCCGAACCGTCAGGTTCGGGGGTGTTTAATGTATGTGCAACGCTTTTACAGTTTCAGGGAATCTTTTAAGGCGTGGAGCTTGTTTGTGGGGGAAAGAACCATAATTTTATCACCGCCAAGCACCTGCGTGTTACCACGTGGTATAATCAGCTCATCGCCCCGGATGATGGAGATGAATACAAAAATTTCCGGCAGATGAAGCTGGGCCAGGGTTTTGCCCGCCAGCGGATACCCCTTTTCGGGAATACTTATTTCTTCAATTGACGCTTCCCCTTTATGCAGCGTCATAATCTGCTTAATTTTGCTCAGATCAATTTCACGTTCAAGGGAACGGGCAATATTATCGGTTGTATTAACGGTTATATCAATTCCGAGCTGTTTCATGACCTCAACGTTTTTAGGGTTGTTCGCCCGCGCAACAGTTTTTTGAACATTGAAAACGCTTTTTGCAAGCTGGCAGGCAATGAGGTTGTCTTCGTCTTTTCCGGTGACGCTTACTAAGGCGTCCGCGTCTTCAATTCCCGCGTCTACCAGCGCCTCAAGCGTTGTACCGTCGCCGAAAATAACGGGGATATCCAGGTCGTTCGCAAGGTAATTGCAAAGGCCCTTTTTTATTTCAATCAGGGTAGGGTAATGGTTGTGCTCAATCAGTGTTTTTACCAGGTAATAGCCAACTTTTCCCCCGCCGACAACAACTACTTTCATTATAATTCTCCTTTAACAACAGCCGGCGTCAGTCAACCACTCTGGCAATGATCATTAAATCGGTTGCGGCGAGCTTGACGTTCTTTTTTCCGGCGATGTTGATTGACATATCGGCGTGCTGAATTGCCAGCAATGTTTCCGATTCATCCAAATCCAGGTTGACGTCGCCGCAGTACTGGTTGACAAACCGTTTGGGAACCGGGAACCAGTGAAAGGCTATGGTATGCGCTCCCAGGTTGACGGTACGAACCGAGCCGCTTTCCAGCAGTGCTGAGCGCACCGCTTCAACCGTGAGGTTGGTGGGGCAGACGGTGTGAAGTCCAAAATGGGAAAATACATCTTCCCGGCGCGGATCATAAATGCGCGCCAACACATTTGGTATCTGGAAAATTTCCCTTGCAAGCTGGGAAACCATGATGTTTATATTGTCATCTTGGCTGACGGCTGCCAGTGCGTCGCAGTTTTCAATCCCGGCCCGTTTGAGGACGTCCTGGTCAATCGGAACCCCGGCGGTGGTAAAACCGTCAAAATCATCGTCCAGAAGTTCGAAATTCTCTTCTTTTCGGTCGACAATAGATACATCGTGCCCATCCTGTGCAAGGGATGAAGCCAGCCGCGAGCCGACTTTTCCGCACCCAACAACAAGTATGTTCATTTTTACTGATCTTCTCCTTAATTTCAGGCTTACTGCCTTCAAGCAACTATTATAAGCAGTCTGGGCAAAAAAGTAAAGCCGCAAACCTAACAATATTTCTAGACGTTTTTAAGCCGGTTTGGCGCTATTGATGCGGTTGCTTGACAGGGTGCGGCGGGGATTGGTACAATTACGGTATACAAACTTTTAAAAGGGGATGCAATGTATGAGTTGTGAGAAAAACTGCAGCAACCGCCACGAGTGCAGCTGCCCGTATACCGACTGCAAAAATCATGGGCGTTGCTGCGACTGCGTCGCCAATCACCGTGAAATGGGAAACCTTCCGAATTGTTATAAAAAGGAAGACTGAACTGGGTGTATTGCGCAATATGGAATAAGAGAAAACGCAGGGGAAATGGACCTCTGTGTTTTTCCTTGCCTTTTTGCGGCAAGGCCGAAACCGGTGTTCTTTTTCGGTTCTCCGCGGCTTTTTCAGCTTTCCCTGCCGTGTTCAAACACCCGCACAGGCAACCAAAACAGTGCTTTTATTTAAGCAGTGCCTTTAAAATTTTGATTGTCTGATAAACCTTGATTTCCTACAAAACCTATCATATAATAAAAACAGAGGTGATTTCTGTGAAAATATCAACCAAGGGGCGTTATGCCCTCCGTTTGATGCTTGATTTGGCGGAGCATAATACCGGGGAGTATATTGCACTGAAGGACGTCTCCGCAAGACAGGAGATTTCAGTTAAATATCTGGAGCAGATCATCACCCAGCTCAGCCGGGCCGGCTTTTTGAAAAGCACAAGAGGTCCTCAGGGCGGCTACAAACTCACGAAACCTCCGGCGGAATATACCGTTGGAATGATCCTGCGGATTACCGAGGGAAGCCTTGCACCTATTTCGTGTCTGGAGGACGAGCCAAACCAGTGTCCCCGCTATGGGGAATGTGAAACTGTGGAATTCTGGGAAGGGCTTTATAAGGTGATCAACGAATATGTTGATGGAAAGACCCTTCAGGACCTTTTAGACGCCGCCAAACAACATTCAGCTTATGATTATATTATTTAAAAGGAGCTTCGGCTCCTTTTTTGTTTTAAATTTCCAAAAAGGCAGATACGGTTTTCAAAAGAAGTATCTGGTTGGCACCGCTACTTAAAATGGATAAAAGGCCAAACAAAAACATATTATTGTTGAGCAAAAAATTTTTTTGAGGAGTAGCTTGACAAACGGTTGAAAGGACGTTATACTTATTCCATACTAAACATATATGAAATCAGGGTTATAGGAGGATGGCATAATGAAAGCACAAACCGGCATTTCGCTTCCAGTTTCTTTTGTTTTCCGAATGTGCTGTTGGTTCATCGGTAGATAAATTCAGCATTTTGGTGTAACAATAGAAAAGAGGAAATTGACATGAAAGATAAAAATTATCATTTTGAAACCCTACAGCTTCATGTTGGGCAGGAGACCGCCGATCCTGCTACCGGCGCCCGAGCAGTGCCGGTTTATCAAACAACATCCTATGTTTTCCGTGATTGCGATCACGCCGCAGCCCGGTTCGGCCTTGAAGATGCCGGCAACATTTATGGGCGCCTCACAAACCCAACGCAGGATATTTTTGAGCGGCGGATTGCAGCGCTTGAAGGCGGAGCGGCGGCTTTGGCAGTCGCGTCGGGAGCTGCCGCTGTCACCTATGCCATCCAGAATCTTGCGGGGGCGGGCGACCATATTGTGGCTGCCAAAACACTATACGGCGGGAGCTATAACCTGCTCGCCCATACTTTGCCCCAGTACGGGATTACCACAACTTTTGTCGACCCGGACGAAGAAGGGAGCTTTGAAAGGGCGGTTCAGGAAAACACAAAAGCCCTTTATATTGAAACGCTCGGCAATCCGCATTCCAGCGTGATTGATATAGAAAAGGTTTCAGCTGTGGCTCACGCTCACAAAATCCCGCTTGTGGTTGACAATACTTTTGCTACACCCTATCTTTTCCGCCCGCTGGAGCATGGGGCCGATATTGTAGTGGAATCGGCTACCAAATTCATTGGAGGGCATGGAACGGCTCTCGGCGGCGTTATTATCGATGGCGGAAAGTTTGACTGGGAGGCTTCCGGCAAGTTTCCTTCCCTGACCGAGCCGAATCCGAGCTACCACGGCATCAGCTTTACCAAGGCGGCGGGCCCGGCTGCGTTTGTTACAAAAATACGGGCAATTTTGCTGCGGGATACTGGAGCAACCGTTGCTCCGCTTCACGCCTTCTTGTTCCTGCAGGGGCTGGAGACATTGTCGCTCAGGGTGGAGCGCCATGTGGAGAACGCTCTGAAAGTTGTGTCTTATTTGAAGAACCATCCGCTGGTAGAGAAGGTCAACCATCCCTCGCTGCCGGATAGCCCCTACTTCACCCTCTATCAAAAGTATTTTCCGCAAGGGGCAGGTTCGATTTTTACTTTTGAAATCAAAGGCGGTGCGGAGGAGGCCAAACGGTTTATCGACCGTCTGGAGATATTTTCCCTCCTGGCCAATGTTGCGGACGCAAAATCCCTTGTAATTCATCCGGCTTCCACCACCCACTCCCAGATGACGGAACAAGAACTTGCAGAATCCGGCATTAAACCGAATACCATCCGTCTCTCGGTCGGCTTAGAACATATTGACGATCTTCTTGCTGACCTGGAGCACGGTTTTGCGAACGATTAAGGAGGAACTTTTATGGCACGCATTTATAAAACGCTGACCGACCTGATAGGAAAAACGCCTCTTCTTGAGCTTACAAATTACGAGAAAGCAAATGGGCTGGAGGCACAGATTCTGGCGAAGCTCGAATATTTTAACCCTGCGGGAAGTGTCAAGGACCGTGTCGGCAGGGCAATGATTGACGATGCGGAGGCTAAGGGGCTGCTAAAGCCGGGTTCGGTCATCATTGAGCCAACCAGTGGAAACACCGGAATTGGGCTTGCATCCGTTGCCGCCGCGCGCGGCTACCGGATTATCCTCACCATGCCGGAAACAATGAGTGTGGAACGGCGTAATCTTCTGAAAGCCTACGGCGCAGAGCTGGTGCTCACCGAGGGTGCAAAGGGGATGAAGGGCGCGATTGCAAAGGCAGAGGAACTTGCAAAGGAAATACCGGGCAGTTTTATTCCGGGGCAGTTTGTAAACCCTGCCAATCCTGCCGTGCATAAAGCGACGACCGGTCCTGAGATCTGGGAGGATACCGACGGTGAAGTCGACATTTTTGTATCCGGAGTCGGCACGGGCGGCACTATTTCCGGAGTTGGAGAATACCTGAAAAGCAAGAACCCCGGTATCAAAATTGTTGCGGTAGAGCCTTCCGCCTCTCCGGTTCTGAGCAAGGGGACGGCGGGGCCGCATAAAATCCAGGGAATCGGCGCCGGTTTTGTTCCGGATACCCTCAACACTGAGGTGTATGATGAAATTATCACGGTGGAAAACGAAGACGCTTTTGCAACTGGGCGCGCCGTAGCCAGGGCGGAGGGCCTGTTGGTCGGGATTTCTTCCGGCGCGGCTGTCTGGGCGGCGGCTGAGCTTGCCAAGCGTCCGGAAAACAAGGGCAAAAAAATTGTAGCGCTTTTGCCGGACACTGGGGAACGTTATCTTTCCACCCCGATGTTTTCGGAATAAGAACCTGACCCGCCAGCGCAAACGAAGTTTTTGGGCGGGTACCCCAGAACCTTGTCGCTGCGCGGTAAGGAGCTGGCCCGGTATGTAAAAGAAAAACATTCTGCGGCTTGAGTAAACGCAAAGCGTTTGGTTTTTGCCTTGTAACAAGCGTGGGGCAGCGCATCTTTGCGCTGCCTTTTAGCCTACGGTTGTCAAATTTTTAATTTGTACGGCGCAGCCATAAGAACCTGACCCGCCAGCGCAAACGGAGCTTGCGGGCGGGTGCCCCAGAACTTTGTTGTTCCGTGATAAGAGGCTGATCCGGCAGGCAGAAGTAAAGCTTTCTGCGGCGTGTAATGAATAATAATTGCTGCACGTTGTGCAGCTAGCGTGAATTTGGTTATTTATGTTGCAATTGTCAATCCAAAAATCCAAGGAAAAGGCCGGAAACGCAGAAAGCGTTTCCGGCCTTTTAACAATGAAATTATTATTTATGTTGACGGAAAGCTGGGTCAGGAACAGGAATAGCCTGAATGAGCGCCTGCGTATAGGGATGCTGCGGATTCTGGTACACCTGTTCCGTTGCTCCGCTTTCCACCAGGACGCCGTCTTTCATCACGCCGACAGTATCACTCACCCGCCGCACCAGCGAAAGGTCGTGGGCAATCAGCAAAAAAGAAGTACCGTTTTTTTGCCGCAGGTTTTGGAACAGGCTGATGACCTGCGCCTGGATGGAGACGTCCAGTGAGGCGACCGGCTCGTCCGCAATGATAAGATCGGGTTCCAGCGCCAGCGCCCTTGCAATGGAGGCCCTCTGTTGCTGGCCGCCCGAATAGTCGGAGGGAAGGCGGTAGAAGCTGCTTTCATCTAGGCCGACCAGCCTGAGAAATTCAAGCGCTTTTTCCTTGCGGGAGGATCGGCTGCCGATATGGTTGATATCGAGCGGCTCCATAACGCTTTGTCCAATGGTCAGCCGGGGACTGAGAGCCGAGACAGCGTCTTGAAAAATGATTTGCATCCGTTTTCCGAAAAATACAATACTGCCGGAAGAAGGACGCTCTAACCCGATTAGGCAACGGCCGGCTGTCGATTTACCGGAACCGGATTCCCCGACCAACGAAAAAATTTCTCCCCGCCGGATTTTAAAAGAGACTTTGTCTAGAGCCTGAGTGGTCTGCCCATTTGTGGAGTGAAAAGTTTTGGAGAGATTTTCCACCTTTAGGATAACGTCACTCATTGACCAGCACCTCCCCGCTGTGTACCAGAACAGGAGATTTGACCGCGGGCGCCTCTGGGTGCAGGAGCCAGGTGGCGGCGTAATGGGTACCGGTCACGTGAAAAAGCGGGGGTTCCTCTTCAAAATCAATTGCAAGCGCGTAAGAGTTCCGTTCGGCAAAGGCGTCTCCTTTGGGCGGATGGAGCATATCCGGGACCTGCCCGGGCATTGGAATAAGCGCCCCGTTGGTTTTGGCGCAGGGGAGGGAACGGAACAGCCCCCAGGTATAGGGATGCCGCGGATCGCTGTAAATTTCCGTGGCGCTCCCGCTTTCTACAATTTTACCCGCATATAGGACGGCTACCCGATCCGCTACCTGCGCCACAACCCCAAGATCGTGAGAGATAAACAGGATAGCGATCCCGGTTTTCTGCTGCAGGTCTTTAAGGAGTTTTAGAATCTGTGCCTGAATCGTGACGTCCAGCGCAGTGGTAGGCTCGTCGGCAATCAGCAGTTTGGGGTTTCCCGCCAGGGCAATGGCAATGACGGCCCTTTGGAGCATCCCGCCTGAAAATTCGTGGGGATAGCTTTTCATCCGCTCTTCCGGCCGGTCGATTCCCACCAGTTCCAGAAGTTTTAAAACCCGTGCGCGGCATTCCTGCTTGGGCAGTTTCCCATGAACCTGCACCGCCTCCGCCAGCTGTTTGCCAATGGTAAGGGTTGGGTTCAGTGCCGCGGCCGGATTTTGGAAAACCATCCCGATTTCCCGCCCCCGGATAGCTGTAAGTTCTTTTTCTCCCAGCCCGGATATGCGTTTTCCTTCAAAGAGGATTTCTCCCCCGGTAATTTTTCCGCGGCTGTGCAGGATGCCGAGGATGCTTTTGCAGAGAACCGACTTCCCGCAGCCGCTCTCCCCTACCAGCGCCAGTGTTTCACCAGGATAAACGGAAAAGGAGACCCCACGCACCGCCTGGATTACACCGTATTCGGTGGTAAAGTCAATTTTTAGGTTTTTAACCTCCAGCAGCGGTTCCATACCGCGGGCCTCCTTTCAAAGCGTGATAAGCTGTTTGTCAGCCGATTGTCCAATCCGCTATGTTCCAGAAAATTCCCACTCCGTGGTGCCCCAGAACCGTGTCGGGCGTAATTCCCCTGATGTTCGATTTGCCGACGTAGATGGCGTCGACATAGGCGAGGAAGGTATAGGGCAGGTCTTTGGCGAGTTCAGTCTGGAATTCTTTGTAAAGGGCGAGGCGTTCCGAATCGTCGCCGGTTTCCCGCGCTTTTTGCAGAAGTTCGTCGACTTTTGCATTGGAATATCCGCTGTAGTTGGCGCCTTTGTCAGTGCCGAAAACTTTGTAGGTGTGATCGTCCGGGTCAAAGGGACTGCCCCAGCCGATCAGGTAGGTCTCCTGGTTGGCCCAGTCGGTCTTTGCATTGACGGAAACAGAAACATCCGCTCCGATGACTCGCAGCTGTTGGGCGCAGATATTAGCCATATCAATTCGCACCTGGTCACCTTCGCCGCAGTTGATTTTGAACTGGAGAAGGGTATCGTCCTTTTGATAAATACCGTCGTCGTTCTTTTTCCAGCCTGCTGCTTCCAGCAATTCCATGGCTTTTCCAGGATCATAACTGAATTTTTCCATTTCTTCGTTGAGATAAGGGCCGGCCTGAAGCGGGGAATAGGCGACCTCGCCGTGACCAAGGAGGACGCTGTCGATGATCGACTGGCGATCGATGGCGTAGCTCAAGGCGTTTGGCAGTTCACGGTTGTTTTTAAAAAGGTCATTGTTGAAGTTGTAGAGGATACCCCGATAATCTGCGGTGTCCATATCGTAGACGGTAAAGCCGTCCATTGTTCGGAACTGTTCGGCGTCCTGCGGGGAAATCTGGGCAAAATCGAGTTCGCCGGACTGGAGCTGAAGCGCCCTGGCTTTTTCATCGGTGACGATTTTAAAGATAACTTTGCTGATTTTGGGTTCCCCGGCAAAATAGTCCGTGTTTTTCTCCAAAGTAATACTCTGCCCTTGGTCCCAGTTCGTCAGCTTATAAGGGCCGGTGCCGACCGGTTTTTGATTAAAGGGATCAGTGACCAGATCTTTTCCTTCCAACAGATGTTTTGGGAGAATTCCGATGGTCAGGTAGTCGAGCATGGCGACGTTCGGCGCTTTCAACGTAATTTTAACCGTTGCGTCGTCCGGGGTTTCAATTTTAGTAATGTCTTCATAGTTGGAGGCAATTTCCGAAGCGTTGTCCGGGTTCATGATTGCTTCCAGCGTAAATTTTACGTCGGCAGAGGTGAATGTTTCGCCGTCGTGCCATTTGACATCGTCCCGGAGGCTGAAAACATAGGTATTGCTCTCTTTATCAAAACTCCAGTCCTTTGCAAGGCAGGGGACGACTTTGTTATCCTTGTCATGGGCGGTCAAACCGGAAAAAATCAGGGAATTGATTTCCCCATGCTCGTAGAGAGCGGGGTTGATGCTGGTATAATCGCCGCTGCCATAGACAAGGGTGCTTTCCTCCCCGCCGTTTCCGGTACACCCTGAAACAGGCAGAAGTAAGGCAACAGAGAGGAGCAGTGCGGTGAATTTTTTGAGTTTTTTTATAGATTGCTGCATTTTCGGTTGTTTTCCTTTCGTATGTAATTTCCAATGTCGGTGATGCAGACAAGGGTGGCAACCAGGAATAGCCCTGGAATGACAATGAGCCACCAGTTGCCGGTCATAAGCGCCCGGTCAGCCTGGGAAAGCATGCTCCCCCAGGAAACCGTTTCGACCGGTAGGCCGATTCCGAGAAAGCTCAGAGTGGCTTCTGTGCCGATAGCAGCCCCGATGTTGGTGACCACCATGAACATAATTGCAGGAATAAGCCCCGGCAGAAGGTGTTTGAAGAGAATGTACCAGAAACCGGCGCCCATCGTACGGGCGGCCTCAATATAGGTGCTTTTTCTGATCCGCTGGACCTCAGTCCGTACAATCTTTGCCATATTCATCCAGCTTGTGACGCCAATGACCGTGGCAAGGGCGAAGGGATTGCTTTGCCCGATAACAGCCTGCAGGAAGATGACAGTGAGGATTGACGGGATGCTCATGACAAGCTCGGCAAACCGCATCAGTCCGTCGTCGACTGCTTTGGGGGCGGAAGCGCTGATGCTGCCGTATATCACTGCGATTGCGGTTGAGAGTGCGGCTGACAAAAGGCCGATTAAGAGAGAAATTCGCCCCCCGTACCAGATCATGGAGTAGATATCCCGCCCCATGGGATCGGTTCCGAACCAAAAAGAAGACGACGGCGGGGAGGACAGGTTTGATAGATTGAGGTAGAGTGGATCATGATTCATAAAGAGTTCTGCGAATAGACAACCAAGCAGGATTAAACCCAGTAAAATCATCGAAACAACTGGCAGACGGCCGTGACGCCGCTTTACAGGTGCGACGGTCGTATTTATCCGTGGCTGAAGCCCCACGAGCTCAAAAGGGTTTCCGGTCAACGTAAAAACCCCCTTTTTGTCTGGCGCATCCTGGGGTCAATATGGTCGTTGAGAAACTGCGCCAGCAAATTTGCCAGAATTACAATCACACCGGTCAGCAGAGTCAGTACCAGAAGCATATTGTAGTCATGGTATTTGGCGCTTTCAAAGCAGAGAGTTCCAAGGCCGGGATAAGAAAAAACTTTCTCTACTATATAAGTTCCTCCCAGAATGTGCGGGATGGAAATCGCCATCAGGCTGATAAAAGAAGGCATGATGTTCCGTACACAGTGCTTCCATAAAATTGTCCGACGGCTTAAACCTTTGGTGCGGCAGAGGAGGACGTAATCCTGTTTAGTTTCCTCCAGCAGCTTATTGCGGATCATATAGGCATAGTACCACAGGTGGCTCAAAATCAGAACGATAAGGGGGAGGATTAAATGCCTGACCCTTCCCAACAAGTCGTTCGGCGAACCGATGGGATACGCCCCGCTGGATGGCAGCCACTTGAGCAGGACGCTGAAGACCAAAATCAAGATAAGTGCGACCCAGAAGGAGGGGATGCAGTTGGTGACCGTGCCAATTTTGCAGATAATCCGGTCGGCAAGGCTGTCCTCTTTGAGGGCGCAGTAAATTCCAAGACCGAGCGCCAGCAGAAAAGTGAGCAGATAGGCGCTCCCTCCTAAAAGGATGGTGTTAAAATATGTATTGCCGATAACCTGTGAAACATCCTGCTTGTATTTGAAGGAAATGCCAAAGTCCCCCTGAGCGGCGTTCGCAAACCATTTGCCGTACTGGACATAAACCGGCTGGTCTAACCCCAGCCTTTCCATAGCCGTTTCCCGCTCGGCGGTGCTCATCCGTTCGACCGATTCCCCGTAGTAGGACCGCAGTGGATCGCCGGGCGCTAGCCTTGACATGTAAAAAACAGCCAGAGAAAGGAGAAACAGGGTGAGCAGAACCTGAAACAGCTTCTTAAGTGCTGAAAATAGTTTATGTTTCAGTTGAGCGTCCCCCTTTCTCTGCATAAAAAAACGAAGAGAGTACCCCGGCTTTTTGCCGGAATGCAATCTTCGTGATTTTATATCGTATAACTATTTGTTTTTTAGCTGTTACCCGTTTTCTACCCGCATTCTTGCGGCTGGAAAGCCTTCGTGGCCGGTCCGTTTCAGGCAACAAAATTATGATACCATACGGTAAATTTTGCTGTCAAGACCGCCCGGCGAAAAAAACGGAATCGGACAATTATTATACAGCTTTCTCTACAATTGTGCTATTTACAGCTTCCCTTATTGTTGTTCTTCCAGTTTAAGGTCGCGATAGACGGCTTGCAGGGTATTGCAGGAATCTTTGAATTTTTTTTGCTCCTCCTCGTTGAGCGGGAGCTCCAGCACCTTGCGGATTCCATTACGGTTTACAATACAAGGCGTGCCGACAAAGACGCCGTTTTCCCCATATTCTCCCCGCAGCATGGCGGAAACAGTCAGAACGCTGTTTTCGTCCCCGAAAATTGCCTTGGTGATCCGGGTCATCGCCATACCGATTCCATAATAGGTCGCTTTTTTGGCTTTGATGATCTTCTGCGCTGCCCCCCGTACTTCGTCGCTGATCTTCTCGAGGTCGGCATAATCACAGGTGATGTCGGGCTGATTGCAGATCTCCAAAATCGGCTTGGTCGCGAGCATGGCCTGGGACCAGGGAACAAATTCACTGTCGCCGTGCTCTCCAATGACGTAGGCGTGGATGCTCCTTGGATCAACCGTAAAATGGTTCCCCAGCAGGTAGCGAAGCCGAGCGGTGTCAAGGGCCGTACCGCTTCCGAGCACCCGTCTGGGGTTAAAACCAGAAAGGGAGCAGGTGATCCGGGTCATAATATCAACCGGGTTGGTCGCCACCAGAAAAATCCCGTTAAACCCGGATTCTCCTACCGGTCCGATGATGGAGCGGAATACAGCGGCATTTCGCTGCAAGAGGTCAAGCCGTGATTCCCCCGGCTTTTGTGCCACCCCTGCGCAGATAACGACAATGTCGGCGCCGGTGCAGTCGTTGTAATCCCCAGCATAAATTTTCATGTGGGAGGAAGAGAAGGCAAGGCCATGGTTTAGATCCATTGCCTCCCCCCGGGCGCGTTCCCTGTCAAGATCGATTAGAACAAGCTCATCGCAGGCGCTTTGGTTTAAAAGGGCATAGGCATAACTCATCCCCACCATTCCAGTGCCGATGAGCACGACCTTTCTGTTATCCATGGCCATAGTGGTTTCCTTTCCCAGCCCTTACTTTAATTCGGTTTTCCAAAGGCCGTGGAGATTGCAGTAGGCGAAGGCTGCAACAGGTTCGTCGTCTTCAAGAGCGAAAACAGCAAATGGCTGTTCTCCCGCAAGAAGCCCTTTCCTCTGGCCTCCCTTTTTGGTTTGCAGATAAATCCACTGAATAGAGTGTTCCTCCGTCATTGGGTGGAAGGTCGCGCCGACCTCGACAATAACTTTATTGCCGTCTACTTTAATGACCGGCAGGTGTTTTTCACCCGCGCCCTCTGAGGTATTCGCTTCAAGCTGCTTCATTGGTTCTCCGCAGCAGATGATTGGAACACCAGTGCTGTGGATCATTCCCACAAGGTTGCCGCAGTGCGCGCAAAGGAAAAATTTGTGATCGTCCATAATGATACCTCCTGTTCAGTTACGGTTGGTTTCTTTGCTTTCTTACTTCTATTGTACCACATATTTCCAATTACTCAAGTAATCTTTTTTGAGTAAAAGCGACTCTTTTAGCATTTCCCGTTTTTATGGAAAAAAACGGATTCAAACAGATATTTGATTTAAAATATAAAAAGAACTTCTATTAAAGCTGTAGCGTGTAAAAATATTCTATGCCGAGCAGCATTGCGGTTGGCGCAATTGAATTGCAAAATTTTTGACATTGCGGTATCATGGTTGCAGAAGTAATGGCCGTTACGGGGGAAGAAAATGGAACTTGCAATGACTGGTATTGATTATCAAAGGGCTTCGGTAGAGGAAAGGGAGCGGTTTTCCCTGACACAGTCCCGGGCTGCGGTACTGGCGGAAGCTATGGTAAACCGGTATGGAGCGGAAGGCTGTCTGGTGCTTTCCACCTGTAACCGGACAGAGATCTGGTGCAGCGGAATTGCGGCAGAAACGCTGGAAGATGCCTACCGGAGTGAAACTGGCTGTAGCCTTGAATTTGCCCATTTGTTTGCTTCCCGTTCGGGGATGGATGCAGTACGCTACCTGCTTGAACTCGGCTGCGGGCTCCATTCTCAAATTTTGGGCGAGGATCAGATCCTGACCCAGATTAAGGATGCGGTCAAAATAGCAAGGGAGCAAAACCAGCTTGATCCAGTTTTGGAAACGCTGTTCCGGCTTGCCATAACGGCTGGGAAAAAGGTAAAGACTACCGTGCGGCTGGCGCGCAAAGATCTGTCTGTACCTCGAAAGGCAGTGGAACTGGCGGAAAGACTTGTCGGTACTTTGAGGGGAAAGCGTTGCCTTGTCATCGGCAACGGGGAAATGAGCCGTTTAACGTGCAGATTGCTGGCGAATGCGGGAGCTGAGGTTTTTATGACCCTGCGGCAGTACAAGCAGAAGGACGCTATTGTGCCAAAGGGCTGCCGCGCGGTTCCTTATGGAGAGCGCTATGCGTATTTGAAACAAACCGACCTGCTTTTCAGCGCAACTTTGAGCCCTCATTTTACGCTGGAAGCGGGTAAAGCGGGACAGGCGCTCCCCGCAAAAACGCTTTACTGCTTTGACCTTGCAGTTCCCAGGGATATTGACCCGGAGCTCCGCCGCTTTCCATCGGTATTCCTTTATGGCCTGGACGATCTCGGAGCGGAACCTGCCTGCGACCCAAATGAACGCAAAAAGGCGGATGAACTGCTTTTTGAATATGCGGAGGAATTCAACCGCTGGTACCACTTCCGCGAGTTTATCCCCGTGGTGGGGGAAGTAAGTGAAACGGCAGCAAAACTGACGGCGGCAAGGCTTGAGAAACTTTTCAAAGCGGTTGCCCCAGGGCAGAAGGAATTACTGCAAAGCCAGACGGAGGAAGCGGCCCGAAAAAGTGTTGCAAAGCTTCTTTACGGCCTGCGGGACCATTTGGACCCGGAACATTGGGCGGCTTGTCTCAGTGCGGTACAGGATGTGGTTGACGAATGGCAGGGTGAGGGGGAAACGGAATGAATTATTTTCCAATGTTCGTCAGCCTTGAAGGGAAAAGAGTGCTGGCAGTCGGCGGCGGTCGGATTGCCGAACGCCGGGTCTCTGTACTGCTTCATTTCGGCTGTGAACTCACGGTGCTGTCTCCTGAGCTCACACCGGCGCTGGCCCGCTTTGCAGAGGAAGGGAGACTTTGTTGGATCGACCGCCGCTACCGGACGGGCGACTGTAAAACCGCTGATATCGTCCTCGCGATGACGATGGACGAAGCTGTCAACCGCAGCGTGTGGGAGGACTGCAAACGGGAAGGCGTCACTGTCAACGTCGCCGACCGGAAGGAGCTCTGCGACTTCTATTTCCCCGGGATTGTGATTGCGGACGAAGCGGTGATCGGCGTGATTGCCAACGGGGGAAACCACAGGCTTGCGAGCGAACTGACCCAAA
Organism: Oscillospiraceae bacterium; assembly: GCA_902766785.1. Taxonomy (GTDB): domain Bacteria; phylum Bacillota; class Clostridia; order Oscillospirales; family Ruminococcaceae; genus Metaruminococcus_A. The sequence continues at coordinate 33,706 of CACXEO010000036.1, forward strand.
AAGTCCGGGAGGAATATGGAATGAAAAAGGAGAAAGGCGTCTGATGAAACGAATCATAACGATCGGCAGCCGGGAAAGCAGGCTGGCGGTTGCACAGACACAGCTGGTGATAAATGAACTGCGCCGGATTTACCCGGAGCTTGAAATCCGGCTGCTGACCCTGAAAACGACCGGGGATAAAATATTGAATCGGACGCTGGATGAGATCGGTGGAAAGGGCCTTTTTGTCAGAGAGCTGGACGAGGCTCTGTTGGACGGCCGGATCGATCTCGCCGTTCACAGCCTCAAAGACCTGCCCATGGAACTCCACCCCGACCTGCCTCTTGCGGCTCTTCCGCGCCGTGGAGACCCGCGGGACGCGCTGGTATATCCCGCGGAGGGGGAACAGCCCCTTCACGTAGTCGGCACTTCCAGCGCACGGCGGCGTTTGCAGGCGGCTGCACTTTATCCCGGGGCGGCGTTTCAACCGGTGCGGGGCAATATCAACACCCGGCTGAGCAAGTTGGACGGCGGAGAGTATTCCGCGCTGATCCTCGCCGCGGCGGGCCTTGTCCGCGCCGGACTGGGGAACCGGATCAACCGCCTGTTTACGCCGGAGGAAATCCTGCCGGCCGCCGGGCAGGGGATCCTGGCTGTCCAGTGCCGAAAAGACTTCGACCGGGGGCTTCTCACGCCGCTCAATCACCGTGAAACAGAGCTGGCGGCTCTTGCAGAACGGAGTTTTGTCCGCGCGCTGGACGGTGGGTGTACTTCTCCCGCGGCGGCTTATGCGGAAATCAGCGGAAATGAATTGAGGCTTACCGGGCTTTATGCCGATTCTGAGGGAACGTTCCAGGTTAAAGGTTCGCTGGCCGGGGACATAGGAGCGGCAGAAGCTCTTGGAGAGCGGCTGGCGGATAAATTGAAAGGGAAAATTGGATGAGTAGGGGAAAAGTCTGGTTGGTAGGAGCTGGCCCATCTGATCCCGGGCTTTTTACATTGAAAGGAAAAGCTGTTTTAGAACGGGCTGACGCAGTTGTATACGACCGCCTTGTTGGTGTTGGGATCCTTGCAATGGCTCCGGCGGGATCTGAAATGATAGACGTTGGAAAAAACGCTGGAAACCACAGCATGTCCCAGGATGAAATTAATTCTCTGCTGGTACGGCTGGCACAGAATGGGAAAAAGGTTGTGCGGCTCAAGGGGGGCGATCCGTTCCTGTTTGGACGGGGCGGTGAAGAGGCTGAGGCACTGGCCATTGCCGGAATTTCCTATGAGGTAGTGTCCGGCGTTACGGCGGCGACAGCGGTTCCGGCTTATTTTGGAATTCCGGTTACTCACCGGGAGGCGGCCTCCTCACTTCATTTGATTACCGCCCACCGGAAAGCCGGAATGGAACAGCCGCTCAATTACGAGGCGCTGGCGGCGCTCGGCCCCGGCGCTACCCTGATTTTTTTCATGGGGGTCGCCGCACTGGAGGAAATTTGCGCCGGGCTGATCGGCGCGGGAATGCCGCCTGAAACGCCGGCGGCGGTTCTGGAAAAAGGAACCTCTGCCGGACAGCGCAAAACTGTGGCAACGCTTGCAGACCTTGCGCAGACTGCGAACGAGCAGGGAATTGAAACGCCGGGACTGATTGTAGTAGGCGGTGTCTGCCGCCTTGCTGATAAACTGGCTTGGGCAGAGGAACGCTCGCTCCATGGAGTGCGTGTTTTTGTCACCCGTCCGCGCGGGAAGAATTCCGTCCTGTCCAAGACTCTTTCAGAGCTGGGCGCTGAAGTGGTGGAGCTCCCATCTGTCCGGACGGAGTTCCTGGAGCCTGCTGGCGAACTGCTGGAACGTAAAAGCGCGCTTTCGTCCTACAACTGGCTTATCTGTTCCAGCCCTGTGGGGGCGGAAGCGTTCTTCCGCTTCCTCCGGCGGGAGCGGCTTGATCTCCGCTCTCTGCCCAATCTCCGTTTCGCGGCAGTTGGGGAAAAGACGAGAGCCGCGTTGGAGGAAAGAGGTGTGGTTGTGGACTGCTGCCCGGAGGAATACAACGGGCGGGCTTTGGCGCGGGCGCTTCTGTCCCGGCTCAGGCCGGAGGACAAGGTTCTGGCGCTTGTTCCCCAGAACCGGGAAAGCGCGGTGGTAGCCGCTTTGCGGGAAAAGGCGGTTTGCTGTGATACCGCAGCGGTTTACCGGACTGTCGCAGAAGCGGGGTTTGTTCCGCAGCTGCGTCCCGGTGATTGCGCCGTTTTTGCCAGCGCTTCGGCGGTGGAGGGATTTGGCAGTATGGCAGGCGGCCGGAACCTTGAACCGCTCCGGGCGTTCTGCATCGGCAAACAGACCGCCCGCGCTGCAAAACAGCTGGGGATGAACCCCATTGTCGCTGAACAGGCTTCGATTAAATGTATGGTGGAAAAACTGCTGGAATATCACTTACAGGAAAGGTCGGGACAGTTATGATAAACAGGCCAAGACGGCTTCGCGCCACCCCTGTGCTGCGGGGGATGGTGCGGGAAACCCGGATGAGTGCGGATTCGTTGATCTATCCCCTTTTTGTACGGGAGGGGAGTGGAATCAGGGAAGAAATTCCGTCAATGGAGGGGCAGTACCGCTACAGTGTGGATATGCTTCCCTACGCGCTGGAGGAGACGGCGAAGGCGGGAGTGCCCAGCGTGATGCTCTTTGGCATCCCCGGCGCAAAGGATGAATGCGGCAGCGGCGCTTACGCGGAGGATGGAATTGTCCAGCGGGCGCTACGAGAGGCAAAACGGGAAGTCCCGGAGCTCTGTTATATCACCGACGTCTGTATGTGCGAATACACCTCCCACGGGCACTGTGGCGTGTTGAGCGGACAGGAGGTCGACAATGACCGCACCCTGCCCCTGCTGGCAAAGATCGCGCTCTCCCATGTCCAGGCTGGGGCGGATATGGTTGCCCCGTCCGATATGATGGACGGTCGGGTTGCGGCAATCCGTGCGGAATTGGACCGGAACGGCTATACGAATCTTCCAATCATGTCTTACGCGGTGAAATACGCCTCCGCTTTCTACGGCCCTTTCCGGGAGGCGGCGGGTTCCGCTCCGGCTTTTGGAGACCGCAAAAGCTACCAGATGGATTACCATAACCGGAAAGAGGCTTTGAAAGAGGCGCTCTCTGATGTTTCGGAAGGCGCGGATATCATCATGGTGAAACCCGCGCTCTCCTATCTTGATATCATCCGGGAGGTGGCGGACCACATCAATCTGCCGGTTGCGGCTTACAGCGTCAGCGGGGAATACGCTATGATTAAGGCGGGCGCGAAGCTGGGCGTAATTGATGAGGAAAGGCTGATTGCGGAAACGGCCGCAAGTATTTTCCGGGCGGGCAGTGGTATCCTGCTGAGCTATTACGCGAAAGAGATTGCCGCTATGATCCGGGACGGGAGGATTGGATAATGACAAAATCAGAACAGCTGTTTGAGCGTGCTGTTAAAATAATTCCAGGCGGGGTAAACAGCCCGGTGAGAGCCTACCGTTCAGTCGGAGGGACGCCCCGGTTTATCGAGCGGGCGGATGGTGCGTATATCTGGGACGCCGATGGTAACCGCTATACCGATTATATCGGCTCCTGGGGACCAATGCTGCTGGGTCACAACCATCCTGAAATTCGGGAGGCGGTCTGCAAGGCGGCTGAAAAAGGGTTGAGCTTTGGCGCAGCGACAGAAGCCGAGGTGGAGATGGCGGAGCTGATCTGTTCTCTCGTTCCATCGGTTGAAATGGTGCGGATGGTTAATTCCGGCACCGAGGCGGTGATGAGCGCGATCCGGGCCGCCCGCGGGTATACCGGGCGGGAAAAGGTCATTAAGTTTGAGGGGTGTTACCACGGCCATTGTGATGCGATGTTGGTAAAGGCCGGCTCTGGCGTGATGACCGCCGGAATACCGGACAGTGCCGGAGTACCGGGCGGCTGTGCCCAGGATACCCTGACCGCTGTTTACAATGACCTTTCGAGTGCAGAACGCTTATTTGAAGAGAATCCGGGAAAAGTCGCCGCGTTGATTGTTGAACCGGTTGCGGCCAACATGGGTGTTGTCCTGCCGCAGGAAGGTTTTTTAAAAGGCCTGCGCGCCCTCTGTACTAAATACGGCGCGGTGCTGATTTTTGACGAGGTGATTACCGGATTCCGCCTGGGGATCGACGGGGCGCAGGGGCTGTACGGCGTCGCCGCCGATTTGACGACGTTCGGGAAGATCATCGGGGCGGGGATGCCGGTCGGCGCTTATGGGGGAAAACGTGAGATTATGGAATGCGTCGCCCCGGTGGGGCCGGTTTATCAGGCTGGGACCCTGAGCGGGAACCCAGTCGCCATGGCAGCGGGGATTACGCAGCTCCGGATTCTGCGGGATCACCCGGAAGTCTATGATAAAATTAGCCGTCTTGGTGACTTATTCCGGCAGGGTATGGAACAGGTATTGAAAGAATCCGGCGCCGAAGTACGGGTGACCGGAACCGGGTCGCTCGCCTGTGTCTTTTTTACCGGGGAGCCGGTGAAAGATTATGCTTCGGCAAAAAAGAGCGACACCGGCCGGTTTGGGAAATATTTTCATTATCTGCTTGGCCATGGAATCCATGCGGCGCCGTCCCAGTTTGAGGCGGTCTTTTTCTCAAACGCCCATAAGGAAGAGGATATTTCTGCTTTTCTGGGTGCGGCGAAAGCCTTTTTAAAATAGAATGGATCGCGGTACTGATCGAGAGACATAAGAGTATGGCAACCGGGGAGGAAGACAATGGAACGATATGAACGGGCGTATCGGGAGGATTTTTTAGAGCTCGGCTTAAGCCTGGAAAGTTTTGACTGAGTGCGGCAGAGGACCCTAGATATTTTTGAGGACCGATTTCAGAGACGGTATTCTGACCCAATTTCGAGTTTAATGGGGATGTAAACCGCAGCGGTTTTTTGCTTGCTGATTGGAACGCTCTATTAGTTTAGAGACGGCCTGACTGCGTCTCAGCCGGGAAAAATCGGGAGTCATATGTAATTTCTTGCGGTTGAATTTAACCGACGTTTTCGACCGTGCTCAAAAGTGGAAGCCGCCTGACATTTGATAGAAACAATATGGCGGAGCTTTTGGGGGGATATGACGTCAGAAATCTGGCGGACCGGGCTTGGGGTTATTATGCAGAATATAAAGAACGGCTTTTAAACCCGGAAGAGGTCTACCTGCGTGAGAACTTCATCAAAAAATGAAACATATCTGCCGCTTTGGAGATGAATAAAACCAAATAAAAAGGGCGCATCCGCGCCCTTTTTATTTGGTTTTATTCCTTTTTCGGACTGCTTCTTGTTAATCCGATCCCGTTTTTTCTCACTCTGCAACCAGAACGACTTCGCCGCCGTCTTCTGGGTTTTTGACAGGTTCCAACCCTTTCAGCAGTTCTTCCACGCCCGGAAGCCCCGGCAGCTCAGAGTATGGCCGGTTGAGGTAAAAATAGGCGACAGTTGCGAAATCGTCCTGCCGGTAAAAGTTAATCCATCCCTCTTCAGGAAGCGGGACGTTTTTCTGATAAAGATGGTGGTATCCGTTTTTGATTCCCTTGTCACAGGTTGTGGAGATAAGGGGAACTCCATTTTTCAGCAGCTCGTGTACACTTTGCCATTTTCCGCCGCCAATATCCTGGATGACGACCGAGATATCCTGTGAAAAGTAGACAGGGTCGCAGATGTGAAACCGATAAAAGCTCCATAGCCGTTTTTCCGGGTCAGAGACCAAACAGCCCTGATACCGGCCCGCATATTTGCCCTGTCCCCATGCGGTGCCAATATAGTCCTCCGTCCCGGTGCCAACCAGGGTGGGGAGCGCGCTGTCACCGTCCAGGTAAACCTTGACTTCTCCTTCTCCCCACCAGGTATCCGCGTAGTCTGCGTTTGCGTTTACAACGAAAGAGGCGCCGAGGAACCTGCCTTCGCCTTTGATCTTAGGTAAAACGGTGTGATCCTTGCCAAGTTCAACAGAATTGTTTCTGCAAAACCAGCTGTGGAAATACAAGAGTTCCTTTTGAGGTTTGTCAAAAATAGTGAAGTCCACATCATAGAAAAACCATGGGATATCCGCCCCGCATTCATTGGTCAGGGTGATTTTTGCACCGCTTTGAAACGGCATCGGAATGTAGCAGTTGAAGGAGCGCCCTTCCGGATTTGCAAAGAGTTCGGATTCGAAAGGGGTCATTCCCCCGCCGCAACACATAAAATCTCCAAGCGGCACTTCGACCGCCGGTTTTTCACTGTGATCCCAATAACAGCGGAAGACCAGTCCCCGCAGGGCCGCAGGCGACCGTTCGCCGAGCGTTATCCAAATGCGGTTGATTTCCCCCGGGCCTTCATATGACATCATTGTAACCGTCTCTCCTGCGGGCAGGTGGCTGCAAGGTCTTCCTTTTGCGCCGCCGTTTTCCCAGCCGCCAGCTCCTTTTTCGGCTTTTGGATTCTCAAAACTGGCCCAGCGGGTACGGCATCCGCCCGCTTTTTTTGCAAGATGTCCGTTCATTTTTCCACCCCGTTTTGTTTATTTTTTCGGTTTAAGCGTATTATAATCCCAGGAATAGAAAAGAACAAGCTAACAAATATTCAAAATAAAAAATTTTGCAAGAGTTATTTAAAAAACGGACATACTAGAAAAAACGAAAGGATGAGAAAAATGAACGTTCATTTTAAAGGAAATCCGGTTCACCTTGTGGGAAAGCAGCTACGGGTGGGGGAAAAGCTTCCCGCGTTCACTCTGATGGATTCCGAGCTTAGCCCGGTGAATCCGGAGAATTTATCGTACCCTGCCCTTTTGCTGACTGTTCCGTCCCTTGACACTGGCGTTTGTGACCTGGAGGTAAGAAAATTTAACGAGCGGGCCGCTGAAAGCGGAAAAGCTACAATTTATGCTGTCAGCATGGACCTACCCTTTGCACAGGCACGCTGGTGCGGTAATGCAGGAGTCAGCAAAGTGGTAACCTTATCTGACTATTTTGATAAAAGCTTTGGAAAAGCCACCGGCACTTTGATAGAAGAGTTGGGCCTGCTGACCCGTTCGGTAATTCTAGTCGGTGCGGACCGGACAGTGAAATATGTTGAAATTGTTCCTGAAATCACAAATCATCCTGATTATAACGCAATATTTCAAAAGCTTTCTGAATAAAAAGGCATCAGCAACGAAGATAGGCAAAAAGATCTAAAATAGAAAATGGCGTGACATTTTTTGTCACACCATCCTGGATTTATGTTACAAAAAGCATATCAGCTTAAAACCCGGACATAAAACGACGCGCACTTCACAAAGTGAAGTGCGCGTTTTGTCTGCGGCAGCTTGCCGCTGGTACGCCCGATGCGATTCGAACGCACGACCTTCAGAGTCGGAGTCTGACACTCTATCCAGCTGAGCTACGGGCGCATAAAACTGAAAGCCTTTATATTATAACACAAAAAAATAAAAATGCAAAAGTTTTTTGCAGCTTTTTTGTATTTCGCTCTATAATAGGTAAAACGTTTATTGATAATGAAAAAATGTTTTCCGTTTTTATGCTGTTTTTTCATATATAGCCATAGTATTCGTTAAAAGAAAAAAAATTAACATTTTTACAAAATCCCCTTGACAAACAAGAGTAGGGTATGGTAA
>CACXEO010000037.1 GCA_902766785.1 Oscillospiraceae bacterium
TCCTAATCGAAGGCTCTTCTTTATTCAATTCATTTGCTTGATGCCTCTACCGGCATCCCACAGGAAAAGTGATTGAGCCTTTTTTATCATTTAATTGTCGATATTAAACAGCCGCAGGGTATTTTTCCTAGCTCGGTCGATGACCTCCTGGACCGGAAGCCCTTTGAGTTCCGCAATAGCGGCAGCAGTATAGCGGATCAAATCAGAAGTACAGGTTCTGCCGCGGCAGGGTACGGGAGCCATATAAGGTGCGTCGGTCTCGAGTAAAAGCCGTTCCATGGGGACCTCCAATACGGCTTTTTTAGCTTTTTGTGCGTTTGCAAAGGTAACTACGCCGGTAAAGCCGATGTAGTACCCCATCTTCACCAGCTCCTTTGCCGTTTCAGCGGAACCGGAAAAACAGTGAACAACCCCGTTTGCCGGAAAGTCCTGGAGAATTTCAAACATGTCGGCCGTTGCTTCACGGATATGAAGAATCACCGGAAGCTTCAACTTCTGTGCCAACTTCATCTGGCTGCGGAAAACAGTCTTTTGAACTTCCCTATTGTCGCTGCTGTAGTGGTAATCCAACCCGATTTCTCCCACCGCGACCGTTTTAGGGCTCGCAAGAATTGCTTCCAGCTCTTTTTCAGCATTAGCGTCGTATTGCTCCGCATTGCCGGGGTGGACCCCGGCACTCGCGTAAAACCAATCATATGTCTGGGCAAGCTTAGCTGCAACCCGTGAGCTTTTTAAATCGCATCCGATATTGACAACGCCGCAAACCCCGTTTTGATGGATACGCTCAATGGTTTCATCGCGGTTTTCCGCAAACGCATCGTCGTCATAATGAGCGTGGGAATCGAAAATCCCCGTGATTTGATCAAGTCTTTCCATTACCGCACCTTGCTTCCCTGGGGAATAGAATCGTCGGCAAAAATTACCCTGACGTCTTCGCCTGCATCGGCCGCCAAAATCATCCCGTTGCTCTCAACACCACGCAGCTTTGCGGGTTTAAGATTGGCGACCAAAATGATTTTTCGCCCGATCAAATCTTCCGGCCTATACCATTTGGCAATACCGGATACTACCTGGCGGCTTCCTTCGCCGTCGTCCAGGATCAGCTTCAGGAGCTTATCGGATTTCTCCACTTTTTCACACTCTTTAATTAACGCAACTTTAAGGCTCACCTTGGCAAAGTCTTCAATCCCGATTTGTGCCACTCCCTCTGGAACTTCTTTTTTGGAAGAAGCTTTCTGCGTTTCTTTGGACTCTTCTTCGATTTCCTTTTCGATTTCCGTCATCATCTTAACTTCGTCAATCCGGTTGAAAAGCGGAGTAGGAGTACCAACCTTGGAACCGGCCTTGATCGCTCCAAAAGCCTTAAGAGAACCGAAGTCACGAATACCACAGTTGATCTGTTCCAAAATTGCGTCGCAGGTTGCAGGCATAAAAGGGGAGACCATTACTGCGATAAAGCGGATGGATTCCAGAAGGTTATATAAAACGGTGCCGAGCCTTGCTTTTTTGTCTTCGTCCTTCGCAAGAGTCCAAGGCGTGGTTTCATCAATATATTTATTGGACCGCCGGGCAAGTGCCATGATTGCGTCAAGCGCGTCGGACGTGCGGAACTCGTCCATGCAGGCACAGAACTTTGGAACCGTGTCAAGCGCAGTCTGCCTGAGTTCTTCGTCAACTGCTTCCACCGCGGCTGGAGGCAGGATTTCACCGTCAAAATATTTCCGGCTCATCGCCACTGTACGGTTGACAAGGTTGCCAAGCGTGTTTGCAAGGTCTGAGTTGTATTTGGCAATCAAGGACTGGTAGGTAATACTACCATCCTGAGCGTACGGCATTTCGCTGAGCGCGTAATAACGCACACCGTCAACGCCAAAATATTTTGCTAAGTCCTTTGAATACATTACATTACCTTTTGATTTGCTCATTTTATCCTCGCCTGAAAGGAGCCACGGGTGCCCGAACACCTTTTTCGGCAGAGGAACCCCCAAAGCTTTGAGCATGATCGGCCAGTAAATGGTGTGGAACCGCAGAATATCTTTTCCAATGATATGGACGTCGGCCGGCCAGTATTTCTCAAATTGTTCGCTGCTGCCGTCCGGGTCATAGCCGATTGCGGTGATGTAGTTGAGAAGCGCGTCAATCCAGACGTAAATCACGTGTTTTGGATCAAACGGCACTTGGACCCCCCAGGTAAAAGAGGTTCTGGAAACGCACAAGTCCTGCAATCCCGGTTTCAGGAAGTTATTGACCATTTCGCGTCTGCGTGAGACCGGCTGAATAAATTCCGGATTTTTTTCAATGTAGTCGAGCAGCCAGTCCTGATATTTGCTCATCCGGAAGAAATAGGCCTCTTCCTTAGTTTTTTGAACCGGGCGCCCGCAGTCGGGGCAGCAGCCGTCCTTTAACTGTGTTTCAGTCCAGAACGATTCGCACGGCGTACAGTACCAGCCTTCATACTCACTTTTATAAATGTCGCCCTGCTCGTAAAGCTTGGCAAACACTTTCTGCACGACCTTCTCATGTTCTTCGTCAGTGGTGCGTATAAATTTATTATTGCTGATGTTGAGCATCTTATAGTTATCAATAATGCTGCTTGAAATTCGGTTCGCGTATTCCTTGGGCTGAATCTTGTTTTCTGCCGCCAGGTTTTCTATTTTCTGTCCGTGTTCATCGGTACCGGTCAGCATAAATACATCTTTTCCCAGCAGTCTGTTATAACGGGCAATGGAATCGGTGAAAATAATTTCGTAGTCGTTTCCCACATGGGGGAAACGCGAAGCATAGGCAATAGCGGTTGTCAGGTAAAATTTGTCGCTCATGGTGCAGTTCTCCTTTTGTTTCCCGCGAATGGGCGGGAAGTAATAAAACAAATATAAAATTATTATACCAAATTTTAGGCGGATTGCAAAGAAAAAGCACAGATTATTGAGAGGTCGGTCTTTAAAATCCACTTGACATTGTAAAAATATAAAAAGCACAGCGGAAGCAGTCGATAATCAAACTGCTTCCGCTGACTTAAATCAATGTACGCTGTAGTGGTTACAACGCTTTTGCACCGATATCCTTCCGGTAATGCGCTTTCTCAAAATGGATGGTTTCCACTGCTTTATAAGAGCATTCCAGCGCCTCTTGTAACGTCGCCGCAGTTGCGGTAACGCCGAGTACCCTCCCGCCTGAAGTGACAATTTTTCCGTCGGAAATTTTGGTACCCGCATGGTAAACGGTCGCAAGCGGGCTTTGGCCGTTTTCATCAAGGCCCTCGATGGCACAGCCGGTCTCGTATTTCTGCGGGTATCCACCCGAAGCCATGACGACACAGGCTGCTGCTCCGTCTGCCCATTCAATTTTGAGATCGGACAGGGTTTCATTCCGCACCGCCTGGAAAATGGTAAACAGGTCAGTTTTGAGGAGCGGGAGGACAACCTGGGTTTCCGGGTCGCCAAACCGGCAGTTATATTCAATTACCTTGATTCCGTTCGGTGTAATCATCAGCCCAAAGTAAAGGCAGCCCTTGAAGGGGCAGCCCTCGGCCACCATCGCACGGATAGTAGGGAGAAAAATTTGTTCCATCGCTTCTTGGGCGTGGGCTTCTGTATAGCAGGGATTAGGGGCAATCGTCCCCATTCCGCCGGTGTTTAGGCCCTTGTCTCCATCCAGTGCGCGTTTGTGGTCCATGGAGGAAACCATTGGGACAACGGTTTTGGAATCGGTGAAGGCGAGGACAGAAACCTCTGGTCCCGTCAGAAATTCCTCAACAACAATTTCGTTGCCGCTTGCACCGAAAATTTTGTCCTCCATAATGGAGTGAACGGCATTTTTGGCCTCATCAAGGCTTTGGGCAATGATAACGCCTTTCCCGAGCGCCAATCCATCCGCCTTGATGACAGTGGGGAAGGTGTTTTCAGCTTCAATATAACGGATAGCATCCTCCGTGTTTGAGAAAACCTCATATTTCGCAGTTGGAATACCGTATTTTTTCATCAGGTTTTTGGAAAAAACCTTACTTCCTTCAATCCGGGCTGCAAGCTTGCTCGGCCCAAATGCCGGAATACCTGCTTCTTCCATCGCATCTGCCATGCCGAGGACGAGAGGGTCGTCCGGCGCGACGACTGCAAAGTCAATCCCGGATTCTTTTGCAAAAGCCACCATTTTATCCACGTTGGTCGCCTTAATATCAACGCATTCAGCGTCAAACGAAATCCCGCCGTTGCCGGGGGCACAGTAGAGGTTTTCAATGGTTTTGTTTTCTTTGAGCTTGCGGATAATGGCGTGCTCGCGCCCGCCGCCGCCGACTACTAAAACTTTCATGAAAATCGCCGTGCGATACAAACGTCACACAAAATATCAGGATACAGCAATTAAAATTCAAAAACAGTCCTTAAAATTATTTTGAACGCTGCTATAAGCGGTGATGCGGAATGAAAAGCGTTTCGCATCAAATTCTATAAACAATGTTTCAGGCGGCTTTGCCGGTTCAGTGCCAAATGGCGCTGCTTGAAGACCATCTCAACGGTTTTCAAACGAAACATGCAATGATATTTTATGCCCGGTATCGTTCCTTTCTTCTGTTTTTTACGGTAATTCCTTTTTCCAATTAATGGTGGAACAGGCGGATGCCGGTGAAGGCCATTGCCATATTGTACTTGTTGCAGGTCTCAATGACATTGTCGTCTCGGATGGAACCGCCAGGCTGAGCGATGTACTCAACGCCGCTGCGGTGCGCCCGTTCGATGTTGTCGCCAAACGGGAAAAACGCGTCGGAACCCAGAGCTACACCGGTCATTGTATCAAGCCAGGCGCGTTTTTCTTCCCTGGAAAGCGGCTCCGGCTTTTCAGTAAAGAAGTTTTCCCAGGTGCCGTCGGCAAGGACGTCCATATAATCGTCAGAAATATAAACGTCAATGGTATTGTCGCGGTCAGGACGGCGGACGTCTGAACGGAAAGGAAGAGCCAGGACTTTCGGGTGCTGGCGTAAAAACCAGATGTCCGCCTTGTTTCCGGCAAGCCGTGTGCAGTGAATTCTGGACTGCTGTCCGGCACCGATACCGATTGCCTGTCCGTCTTTGACATAGCAGACCGAGTTGGATTGGGTGTATTTCAGGGTGATGAGGGAAATCACGAGATCGCGTTTCGCGTCCTCAGGAATCTCTTTGTTGTTGGTGACAACGTTCGCGAGCAGCTCATTGTTGATGTCAAGCTCATTGCGGCCCTGCTCAAAGGTAATGCCGAAGCAGTCTTTATGCTCGACTGGAGCCGGCTTATAAGACGGCTCGATTTGAATGATATTATAACCGCCTTTCCGCTTTGATTTGAGAATTTCAAGCGCTTGATCAGAATAGCCCGGGGCAATTACGCCGTCAGAAACTTCCCGTTTGATGAGAAGCGCTGTCTCTCTGTCACAAATATCAGACAGGGCGATAAAATCACCGAAAGAGGACATCCGGTCGGCGCCTCTTGCGCGGGCATAAGCGCAGGCAAGGGGAGAGAGCTCGCTGTCCTCAACAAAGTAGATTTTTTTCAGTGTATCGGAGAGCGGAAGGCCAACGGCCGCGCCGGCGGGGCTGACATGTTTAAAAGAAGTTGCCGCAGGAAGCCCGGTGGCCTTTTTTAGCTCGGAAACGAGCTGCCAGGCGTTGAATGCATCCAGAAAATTGATGAAACCCGGCTTGCCGCAGAGCACCTGAATCGGCAGTTCGCCGTCTTTCATAAAAATTTTGGCTGGTTTTTGGTTCGGGTTACAGCCGTATTTGAGCTCCAGTTCTTTTGCCATCTCTATTTCCTCCTTTTAAGCGTTTTTATTGATGATTCTGGTTTCAGTTTTGCCGGTTTCCAATTCGATGAAACGGGTGAAGAGGGAAACCTTATTATCCGGGTTCAAAGCATCCCAAATCCCGGTGGTAAAAGCGTCGATGTCGCCGTCAATTTCAACCCGGGTCGGGTCGCCCTCAAAAGAGGGGATCGGGCTGCCGTCGTGCAGGTAGGTGTGGATGAACCGTCCTTCCCCAGCTACTGGCTGGCTGTATTCATAGAAGAAGCGTTCGCAGGAATCTCCGTTGCCGTTGGCGCTTTTGAGGATGGAGAGCTTATAACTCCCATCCTTTCCGTTGACGATACCGGAGATACGGGGGGTGTAGTTCGGCGCGTCCGGTTCAAATTCACGGGTGCGCAGGGCGTCTTCAAAGCTTTTTCCCGCCTTTAGCGCCTCGTAAACCGTATCGGTCTGGTCGCCGTTGGTGACAATCGTAGTATCGCCGTACACCCGAACAGGGTAATATATAATCAGGGAAGGGTCGACGAGCTTTGCCGGGTCAAACGCTTCGGTTTTCATACTGTCGCCGTCAGTTACAAAAATGCGGTTCCGGCTGTTCTCGCTCCGCCCCATGATGAAGTAAGCAATAACGGCGTTCTTTCCGTCCTTGCTCAAACCAAGGACAATGCCGCGCCCAGGATAGCTGTTTTCTTTGAGCAGTTTTTTTAAGTCGAACAGTTCCATTTCTTCTCCTCCGTCAATCCAATATTGTAGTGGTGTTGCCGTTTACAATAATTTTATCCTGGCAGAACAGGGCCGCCGCGCGGGGCAGAATGTCCCATTCCGCTTCCTCCATTACCCGTTTTTGCAGAACTTCGGGCGTGTCCCCGTTTTTCACTTCAACCGCTTTCTGGAGAATAATCGGCCCGCCGTCGCAGACCTCATTGACAAAATGCACCGTAGCCCCTGTGATTTTCACGCCTTTTTGGAGCGCCGCTTCGTGGACGTGCAGCCCATAAAATCCTTTCCCGCAGAAGCTGGGAATCAGGGCAGGGTGGACGTTAATCATTTGGTTCGGGAACGCTTTTGCAACGCACTCGTCTACAATGGTCATGAAACCTGCGTAAACCACAAGGTCGGCTTTTTCTTCTTTGAGCACGCTGAGCAGGTCTTGCGAAAATGTCTTGGAATCCGGGTAGTTTATCCGTGGAATAACCCGGGTGGGGATCCCGTGCTTTTGAGCACGTTCTAACGCATAAGCGCCCTCTTTGGAAGAGATGACGCAGGTGATTTTTCCATTTGGGATTTTACCTGCTTTAGAAGCGTCAATCAGCGCCTGCAGGTTTGTTCCGCCGCCGGACACCAGTACAACAATTCTTTTCATACCGCCCTCCCGCTATGCGATGACAATGCCTTCGGAGCCTTCAGTGAGTTCCCCGATTACATATGCGTCCTCGCCGTTTGCACGGAGGATGGAGAGCGCCTTGTCAACATCGTTTTGATCAACGGAAATACACATGCCGACGCCCATGTTGTAGGTGTTAAACATGTCGCGCTCCGGAATATTTCCGGTTTTGGCAATCAGGTCAAAAATCGGGAGGATTTTGACGGCGCTCCGGTCGATTTTAGCAGTCATGCCTTTTTTCAAAGAACGCGGGATGTTTTCGTAGAAACCGCCGCCGGTAATATGGGAAACCGATTTAACGGTGACCTGTTCCATCAGGGCAAGCATTGGCTTGACATAAATTTTTGTCGGGGTTAAAAGAGTTTCGCCCAGCGTTTTGCCCCCCAGTTCGTCAAATGTGCGGTTCAGATCGGCGTTTTCAACGTCGAAAACCTTTCGCACCAGGGAGAAGCCGTTTGAATGGACGCCGCTTGACGGCAGGCCGATTAATATGTCGCCCGCTTTCTGGCTTGAACTATCCAGAATTCTATCCTTGTCCACTACGCCGACGCTGAAACCCGCAAGGTCGTATTCATCCTCCGGGTAGAAACCTGGCATCTCGGCGGTTTCGCCGCCGACCAGCGCGCAGTCGGATTGGAGGCAGCCCTCCGCCACACCGGAGACGATTTCTGCAATTTTGTCCGGGAAGTTTTTTCCACAGGCGATGTAGTCCAAAAAGAAGAGAGGCTTCGCACCGCAGCAGATAATATCGTTGACGCACATCGCCACACAGTCGATGCCGACGGTATCGTGACGATCCAGCAAAAAAGCGAGCTTCAATTTAGTGCCAACACCGTCTGTGCCGGAGACAAGTACCGGTTTTGTAATTCCGGTGAGGTCAAGTTCGAACAGGCCGCCGAAACCGCCTAATCCGGTCAGGACATTGGGCGTTAGGGTTTTGGCCACATGGGATTTCATGAGTTCAACTGCCTTGTAGCCGGCGGTTACATCTACGCCGGCGGCTTTGTAGCTGTCGCTAAAGCTTTTCATATCGCGTTTCCTTTCTTTCGGGCTTTTCCACCCGCTCCTTTATTCTTTGCCGTTCCAGCAGTAGGTACAGACGTCGTCTTTATCAATTCCAATTGCTTCCAGCATACCTTCCAGCGACTGGTAGCGCAGAGAAGTGAAGTTGAGTTTTTTGCAGATGAGTTCCGTCATTTTTTTATACTCGGGTGTTGTAAAATCGCTGTATTTTTGCACGGTTTCATCCGAGACCTCATCGGTTCCCTCCAGTTCGGCAATCGTCTGCCGGGTAATTAAGTCCATTTCAGAAGTAGAGCGGGAAAAATTTAAATATTTGCAGCCGTACATAATCGGCGGGCTTGCCGAACGGATGTGCACTTCTTTAGCGCCGCTTCCATACAGGAATTCAACCGTTTCCCGCATCTGGGTACCGCGGACAATGGAGTCGTCAATAAAAAGCAGGTTTTTATCCCGAATCAGCGAATCAACCGGGATTAGCTTCATATGGGCAATCTGGTTACGCATTGACTGGTGAGTAGGCATAAAGCTGCGGGGCCAGGTGGGGGTGTATTTGATAAACGGCCTGGCGAAAGGCGCGCGGGATTTGTTTGCGTAGCCGATAGCATGCGCCACGCCGGAATCCGGTACGCCCGCGACTGAGTCAATATCGAGCTCCACATCATTTTCTGCCATAATTTCGCCGTTTCTGTAGCGCATCCGTTCAACGTCGACACCTTCATAACAGGAGGTGGGATAACCGTAATAAGTCCACAAAAAAGCACATATTTTTTTCTTTTTGAAAGCCGGCATTTTCACCTCAAGGCCCTCCGGAGTCAAAAGGACAATTTCCCCCGCGCCGAGTTCCCGCTCCGGCTTGTAGCCAAGGTTCAGGAAGGCAAAGGACTCAAAGGAGGCACAGTACGCGCCGTCTTTTTTACCAATAATGACCGGGGTGCGTCCCAGTTTGTCCCGGGCCGCATAAATCCCTTCAGCGGTTAAAAGCAAAAGAGTCATCGAGCCGTCAATCATATCCTGCGCATAACGGATCCCCTCTGTGAGAGAATCTTTCTGATTAATAAGGCAGGCAACCAGTTCAGTGGAGTTGATTCGGTCGCCGCTCATTTCAAGGAAATGGGAAGCGCCGTTCTGGAACGTCTGTTCAACCAGCTCTTTCTCGTTGTTGATCCGTCCCACTGTCGTAATAGCATAGCTGCCCAGGTGGGAACGGACAATAAGGGGCTGCGGCTCATTATCGCTGATACAGCCAATTCCGAAATTTCCGCTCATTTCAGCGACGTCGCGCTCAAACTTTGTGCGGAACGGGGAATTTTCAATGTTGTGGATGGCCCGCTCAAACCCTTTGCCGGTGTACATAGCCATACCGCCCCGGCGGGTGCCGAGGTGGGAGTGATAGTCCGTGCCGAAGAACACATCCATCACACAATCGCTTTTGGATACGGCTCCAAAAACTCCGCCCATGAAAAGTCACATCCTTTGATTTTCTATTTTAATAACGTTATAGCCTATCAAACTATCAAACGGGCGGGCTTTTTACCGGCCCGTTTACTTTGTTTCGCTGAGCTTCCGTTCAAATTTATGCTTTTGAACCGTAACGGGAACATCAATTGGATAATTTCCGGTAAAGCATCCGTCGCAGAAGCCGCACCGGGCGTTTTCCGCAATTTGGTTGACGCTGCTGACGCTCAAAAAGCCCAGGCTGTCCGCCCCGATTACCTTTGAAATCTCCTCCACCGGCATCCGGCAGGCAATCAGGTTTTCCCGGTTGTCAATGTCAGTTCCGAAATAGCAGGGGTTCATGAAGGGCGGGGAAGAAACCCGCATATGCACCTCTTTGGCCCCCGCCTCCTTTAGAAGGCTGACAATCCGTGCACTCGTCGTTCCGCGGACAATGGAGTCATCGATCATGACAACCCGTTTTTCCCTGATGACTTCTTTGATGACGTTGAGCTTGATCCGGACCGAATTTTCGCGTTGGCCCTGGCTGGGCTGAATAAAAGTCCGCCCAATATAACGGTTTTTGATAAAGCCCACACCGTAGGGAATGCCGGACTGCCTGGAAAAACCGAGCGCCGCATCCAGCCCCGAATCGGGAACCCCGATGACAATATCCGCCTGGACCGGGTGCTCCAAGGCAAGAAACGCCCCGGCTCTCTGCCTTGCTTTGTGGACGCTCGTCCCTTCAATGACGGAATCCGGGCGGGCAAAGTATACATATTCAAACACACAGAGCGTTCCCTTGTTGCCGCAGTGGGTTTTGATTGACTCTACGCCTTTATTTGAAACCACAACAATTTCACCCGGCTTCAGGTCACGGATAAAGGAAGCGCCGATGCTGTCGAGCGCACAGCTTTCCGAAGCAAAGACGATATCCCCTTCCGGGGTTCTGCCCATGCAGAGCGGGCGGAAGCCATTCGGGTCACGGGCGGCAATCAGCTTTTGGGCGGACATCACGACAATGGAATAAGCCCCTTTGATGTCGTACATCGCCTGTTCCACCGCCTCTTGAATGGAAGCGCATTTAAGCCTTTTTTGGGTGATGGCGTATGCAATGACCTCTGTATCGCTGGTGCCGTGAAAAATTGCGCCGCCCAGTTCGAATTCCTGGCGCAGCTCAAAGGCGTTGACAAGGTTCCCGTTATGGCAGAGCGCCATCGGCCCCTTGACATGGCTGATGACCAGCGGCTGCGCGTTGGAACGGCTGGGAACGCCGGTTGTGGAATACCGCACGTGGCCGACTGCCATGGAGCCTTTTCCCAGCTTCTCCAGGTGTTCCTTTACAAATACCTCCGGAACCAGCCCAACATCTTTATAACTTGTAATGACGCCATCGTCATTGACGGCAATCCCGCAGCTTTCCTGCCCCCGGTGCTGCAGCGCGTAAAGGGCAAGATAAACGGAAGAAGCGACGTCTGAAGTATTTTGTGAATAAATACCAAATACGCCGCACTCTTCGTGAATGCTATGGAACATGTAGCTTCTTTATTCGCCCATTAGACGGCGCATTACCTCTTTGTAAGCGTCTTCTTCGCCGCCCATATCGCGGCGGAAACGGTCTTTGTCAAGTTTTTCGCGGGTGTCGGCATCCCAGAAACGGCAGGTATCAGGGGAGATTTCATCCGCTAAAACAATGGTGCCGTCAGAAAGGCGGCCGAACTCAATTTTGAAATCAACAACAATGATGTTGCAGTATTTGAGCATATAGTCTTTTAAAAACTGGTTGACCTTAAAAGTGTAGTCAGCAATCGTGTCGAGCTCTTCACGGGTCGCCCATTCCATGGCGAGGATATGGTACTCGTTGACCATCGGATCGCCGAGCGCATCGTCTTTGTAACAGAATTCCAAAACCGGGCAGGCAAGTTCTTTCCCTTCCGCAACGCCATAGCGTTTTGAGAAAGAGCCGGCCGCGATGTTGCGGACAATGACTTCAAGCGGGACGATTGAGCACTTTTTCACCACAGTTTCGCGGTCGGAAATCTCTTCAATCAAATGAGTGGGAACCCCATAAGCCTCATTGATTTTCTTCATCATAAAGTTGGACATCTTATTGTTGATAATGCCTTTATCGTGGATGGTGCCCTTTTTAGCGCCGTTTCCAGCAGTAGCGTCGTCTTTATAATCGACAATTAAAACTTCAGGGTCATTTGTGGTATAAACTTTTTTTGCTTTGCCCTCGTAAAGCTGGCTCAACTTTTCGTACTTCATATTTTTTCTACCTCCGCTTGAATATTTTTATCTTTTTCAAGAACTTCTTTTGTCATATCGGCCTTCATCCGGCTGAGCTTATCGGCCAACTGTGCGTCAGAGACGGCAAGAATCTGTACGGCAAGGTAAGCCGCGTTGTCTGCCCCGTCAATCGCGACGGTTGCAACCGGAATGCCCTTGGGCATCTGTACGGTCGCAAGAAGGGCGTCCAGCCCGTCAAGGGTGGAGGATTTTACTGGGATGCCTATGACCGGCAGGGTGGTATGGGCTGCCAGCACTCCGGCCAAATGGGCCGCCTTTCCAGCCGCGGCAATGATGACACCAAACCCGTTTTCACGAGCATTTGCCGCGAAACCGCAGGCCGCTTGGGGTGTGCGGTGGGCGGACATGACGTGGAGCTCCACTGGAACCCCGAAGGATTTCAGCACCTTAACCGCATTTCTAACAATCGGAAGGTCGCTGTCGCTGCCCATAATGACTGCGACTTTTTTATTGACAGACATGTTTTTTCCCCCTGTTTTTTCATGAAAATAAAATCAGGCTGCGGGATACACCCGTAGCCTGAAGACACTCTTAGCCGTAAATACCGCTGCCGCTGCATGAAGACCCAGTGACAGACATGTTCTGCTTACACGTATGCCCGGCTTCAATCATAAAAAATCCCGGCATTGTCGGCAAAAAACACATTTGTTTCATATGATCTCCCTGCAAATTACAATCAAAAGCGGCAATAAAAAGGATGCTTTTATTCTACTTTAAATTTACACTTTTCGCAAGAGATCAATATGACCAAATAGCGCCCACAAAACAAATTTTGAATTGGAACAAACCACCAAGCTTTCTGTTCTATCTGCAACTTTAAAGGCCGTGGCTTCCGCCGGTATGCTTCTTCACAGTTTGACCGGGGTAACAGGGAGGGTATTTCTTATTGTCAGATTCCAGGCAGCAGCCATATATTGGTAAAGGATCTTTTTGCGAAAGGTGGGGGAGATGTTGACAGAACTGATCTTGTTTGTCACCGTATTGAGCCTGGATGCATTTACCGCCAGCGTGGCTTATGGAACGGAAAAGATCAAAATCGGGCTTCTCCCGGCGTTTATCATCAGCCTGACAGGCGGGTTGGCGCTTTTGATATCCTCGTTATTCAGTTCGTTCTTGTCGGGATTTTTGTCAGAAACATTCTGCAAAACACTGGGCTTTATTGTATTATTCCTGATGGGGCTATTCAATTTTATTCAGGGTGCAATTAAAAGCGCCATCCGCCGGAAGCGTGAGCGCAGCGCCAATATGCATTTCAGGCTGCGTGAACTGGACTTTTTTGTAGAAGTGCTGGTGGACGAGACCAAAGCGGACGCAGACCATTCCAACGCGCTCAGCGCCAGGGAAGCATTTTATCTGGCGGCGGCTTTGTCAGTTGACTCACTTGCAACCGGTATTGGCTGCGGCTTTAGCGGTATGAATCCGGTGGAATTGGGGACTGCAGCTTTTGTGGTCAACCTCGTCGCGGTTTTTGCGGGGCGGCTGCTTGGAAAAGGAATTGCCCATTGTCTAAAATTGGACTTATCATGGCTTGGCGGCGCCGTCCTGATTGGCTTGGCATTTTTCCGTTTCTTTATTTAAAGGGAGGGTGCTGCGCGGGCAAAGGGAATGATGTTCATACATAAACATAGTTATAAGAAAGGGAGAGTTTGGTTTTATACCCGAACCCCTTGATCTATAGCGCAGCAAGGACTGTACACGTGAAACATGCCTTTGATGTTCTCGGTAATAAAATGCAGACTTATTTAGACAGTCATAAGTTATTTTGAGGCTATAGTTTTCTGTTGTCTGAGTAAAAAACACGGCCGTTTTAAAATGGCCGTGTTTTTATGCTTATTCTAAAGACGATATATCGTTGCTGTCGGCCTTGCTTTCACCACTCCCGGAAGCATCTTCCGCATCGGTGTTTTTGAGGGCGGCGTCAATAGAGTCTGCCTTATCCGGATACATTGTTTTTGCAGTTTCCAAAAGCAGATCAGCGATATCAAGGCTTCTGCGTTCAAACAGGGAGGAGTCAAAACTCAAAACTTTTTTGTCTGTTACAGATGAAAGTGTGTCCCAATCGGGGCTTGACTGCAGGTTTTCAAGCGCATAAGGCTTTGAGACAAAAAGATAGGTGGGATCGTTCGCCTTAATTTTCGCAAGGTCAATCTGATAATCGCTTCCCTCCGCCTTGTTTACGCCAAGGCAGGCAAGAATGTTTCCTGCAAAGGTATCAGCAGTTGCAGCGGACTTTCCAAGCTGCAGGAAATAAACGAACGAAACGTTTTTAGAATCCTCTTTTAGGACGCTGAGCAGGGTGTTGACAACGGTAACAAGTGGTTCCGTTATACGCTCTGCTTCCTCAATTCCTTTTTCAGTTCCGTGGAAGACAACCCCGAGCGCGGAGTAATAGCTTTTCAGCTCCCGCAGGTCTTCTGCGTTTGGGATGATCAGCGCTTTGATCCCCGCCTGGTTAAGTTTATCCAAGTCTGCCTTGGAAAGGGGGCGCTGTGAAATGACCAGGTCCGGTTTCGCCGCGAGGATCGCGTCAAAATCCGGGTCTGACCCGTCTCCGACTGAGGGAAACTCAATTCCTTCCGGTAAAACACAGGCGTCAGTGCATGCGGCAAGCTTGCCGGCAAGTTCCAACTTAACCATCATTTCTGTTGTGGTCGGGGAAAGGGAAACTACTCTTTCCGGCGGTTCTGTGAAATTCACTCCCAAAACGGTAACCGGCTGGTATCCGGTATCCTCTGGGTTCGTGGTCGGCTGACAGGAAGGCAGAAAAAGGAGAAGTGCCAGTGCCAGAACCACTGCTGTAATACGCTTTGTTTTCATGCTTCCTCCTTTTTCTCATAAAAGCGGCAGATTCATGGACTGCCGCGCCTGAATGTAATCAACATATTGCCGCGCCAGACGAGGGGAACGCCCGCTTTTGCGCATGGCAAACTGTTCGGCCCCGCGAAATAATGTTTCTTCGTCAATTTCAATTCCCCGGTCATCCGCGAGGAGTTTTACAATATCAAGAAACTTGTTTTTATCCGGCAGGGTAAAGGTGATATAAAGTCCAAACCGGTCCGAAAGGGAAAGGGCTTCGTCAATCGTATCGGCGCGGTGTACTTCATCCCCCTCACGGCCGGAAAAGGTTTCCTTGACCAGATGGCGGCGGTTGGTAGTTGCGTAAACCGCAATGTTATCCGGCCGCCGGACAAGCGAGCCTTCAAGCAGGGCTTTGAGAATGCTGAAGCTCGGGTCATTTTCGTTGAAGGCAAGATCGTCGATAAACAGGATGAATTTGAGAGGGATATCCTCAATCAGGTGGATGACCTTATCCAAATTGGTAAGCTCCTGCTTAGGGACTTCCACCATCCGCAGCCCTTTGTCTTTATACTCATTGAGCAGCGCTTTGACAGTGGAAGATTTCCCGGTGCCGCGGTCGCCGTATAATAAAACGTTGTTAAAGGTCTTACCCTCCAGAAAACCGCGGGTGTTGTCTACAATTTTCTGGCGCTGTACCTCGTAATGCTTGAGTTCCGAAAGCCGGATACCGTCAAATTTTTTAACTGGCTCCAAGCCGTAGCGTTCTGAATAATGGAACGCGTAATACTTCGCAAAAATTGACACGCCGTTTTCCCTGCTGAACCGGGCGAAACGCTCATGATGTTCGCCCCAATTTCCCTCATCTGCAAAGCGGAACGGTTTGTTTTCATAATCGGGAAGGCGTTCAATCAGATTTCTGTGTTCCGGGAAAAGTTCCGCAATCGCCTCTTTTATGTCAGAGGAGGGGAGCTTGACAAGCCGGTAGAGGAAGTCAAGGTCCTGGCGGCAGGCCTTTTTAACCTGCTGCGGCAAAGCTTCGTACCGCCCGTTGGCGCTTTCTGATGTGAAAATATTATTGTCATATAACACAGCGTCATACAGGTAATCATACAAACTTCCGGAAAAGCCGGATTCAAAAAGTTCTGTGCACAGGGCGGTGTAGCAGCCGATCATTTGTTCCAGCCGGTCTTTGCAGGCGTTTGCCCCAAAAAGGGAGGACAATTTTAAAAAGGATTCAACCACCGGTTTATCTCGCAGTGAGCGGTAAACCGTCAGGGACAAAATTTCATATTTTAAATTTGGCAAAAATTCCAAATCAACCGCTCCGTTTCTCGTACATCGTCGCCGGATTTAGGAGAAATAAAAAACATTCTTATTTTACAGCGTTTTCTGTGAAAAAGCAATTGTGTAACTAAAGAAAGGGTGACTGGCAGTAAAAAAATTGTTTATTTAGCACCTTGACGACTTTACCGAGTTAAAGTTATAATGATACGAAACATAGTGCAAAGCTATGAAATAGGAATATGAGGGGAAAGAAGGGATTGGAATGATCACAGTTGCACAGGCGGTAGTCCGCTGTCTGGAGGCGGAAGGCGTATCGGTTATATTTGGATATCCCGGAGCCGCAATATGTCCGGTTTACGACGCCCTTTCGGTCTCTTCAATCCATCATGTCTTGGTGCGGGAGGAACAAAACGCCGCGCATGCTGCCAGCGGTTTTGCTCGTATTTCAGGAAAGCCCGGCGTCTGCATTGCAACTTCCGGGCCCGGCGCCCTCAACCTGATTACCGGGATTGCCACCGCGTATGCCGATTCGATTCCGATGGTCATCATTACCGGGCAGGTTTCCACCGAACTGCTCGGGCGGGACGTTTTCCAGGAAGCCGATATCACCGGCGCAGCGGAACCCTTTGTCAAACACAGCTATCTGGTTAAGGAACCGGAGCGGATCGCCGGTGTAATGAAAGAGGCGTTTTATATTGCCTCCACCGGCCGGCCAGGCCCTGTTCTGATTGATATCCCCGTTGACGTCCAGCGGGTTAAAATTGAATTTGATTATTCTTTTGACGTATCCGTCCGCGGATATAAGCCGACCTTGGCGGGCCATCAGGGTCAGGTCAAACGGATGCTCGCGGCGCTCAAAGCGGCGCAGAAGCCGCTGATTTGTGCGGGCGGCGGGATTTTTTCCTGCCATGCACAAAAGGAACTCCGAGGTTTTGCGGAATATTGTAAAATCCCCGTTGTCACGACTATGATGGGTCTCGGCGCTATAGAAACAGAGCACCCCCTCAATTTCGGGATGCTTGGGATGCACGGCCAGCGCACCGCCAATATGGCGGTACATGAGGCGGATTTGTTGATCCTGATCGGTGCCAGAGTGGGTGACCGCGCCGTCACCACTCCCGGGGTGCTTGAGAAACGCACAAAAATTGTTCATATTGACGTAGACCCGGCGGAAATCGGTAAAAACGTCGATGTTCAGATTCCAATTGTAGGCGACGCTAAAGTGATTCTAACCCAGCTGATGGAAAAAGCGGAGCCGATGGACCATGTGAATTGGCTCAATGAACTGGACAAATATAAAAAGCCGGCGGTTTACCAGCAAACACCAGATAAAATCAACCCCAAGGAGTTTATTCACACTTTGTCGGAGCGGGCGGAGGCTGATACGGTTTTTGTCGCAGACGTTGGCCAGAACCAAATTTGGTCGGCTGCCAACTGTGTTTTGAGAAACGGGCGTTTTCTCACCTCGGGTGGGATGGGGACGATGGGTTATTCGGTTCCCGCGGCTGTGGGGGCAAAGCTCGCCTCCCCGCACCAGCCGGTCATTGTCACCTGCGGGGACGGTTCGTTCCAGATGGAGATGATGGAATTGGCGACGATTTGCCAGGAAAAACTGGATATCAAGATTGTTGTGATGAAAAACAACCGCCTTGGCATGGTGCGGGAATTACAAAAAAACGATTACGCAGGGAACTATACCGCAGTTTTTTTGGACGGCGGCCCGGATTTCGGCAAGCTCGCCGCAGCCTATGGAATCCCATCCCTGTCGATCAGCCGCCCCCAAGAGGTGGATGGAGCGCTGGAGCGGCTGTTATCCCAAACGGGGCCCTTCCTGTTAGAATGTATGGTCGACCCCGAAGAGTCTTCTTTATAGTTTCGGCAATGCCTTTTTTCAGACGCAGATTCCGTTCAGTGATCAATCCTGGGGTAATCCCCTGGTGAAATAATAAGCCTCTCATCAAGTTAGGAGGAGCAGTATGAAACAGACCGTATCTATTTTAGTAGAAAACCATGCAGGTGTTCTTTCCCGTGTTTCCGGGCTCTTTTCCCGGCGCGGCTTCAACATTGACAGCCTTGCAGTCGGTGTTACCGACGACAGCTCGGTTTCCCGTATCACAATTGTAGTGGACGGCGACGATTATATGCTCGAGCAGGTGGAAAAGCAGCTCAACAAGCTCATCGACGTCATCAAGCTGCGAACCCTTCCGCAGGATGAAATCATCAGCCGGGAGCTGATGCTGATCAAGGTAACGGCAAAATCTGACGCCAGGGGCGATATTATGGATATTGCAAAGATTATGGGCGCCAAGATTTCCGACATCACCACCTCGACCATGACGGTGGAAATTGCCGATACGGCCGAACGGCTTCAGACTATGCTGGACCTGCTTGCTCCGTACGGCGTAAAAGAGGTTGTGCGTACTGGTACAATCGCCCTGCAGCGCGGCGGGGAGTCTATTACGGTTCAGAAGTAAATCCGGAAGTTTTATTTTAAGGAGGAATATAGAATGGCAAAGATTTTTTATGAGAGCGACTGTAACCTGGGCTTGTTGGACGGCAAGACCGTTGCGGTAATCGGCTACGGCAGCCAGGGGCATGCCCATGCCCTTAACCTGCATGAGAGCGGCGTCAACGTTGTCGTCGGCCTTTATGAGGGGAGCAAATCCTGGAAAAAGGCGGAGGATGCCGGACTGAAGGTCATGGCCACCGAAGATGCGGCAAAGGCGGCCGATTTCATCATGATCCTTGTTCCGGACGAGCGGCAGGCAGATCTTTATAAAAAGAGTATCGCCCCTTATTTGACGGCGGGCAAGGTGCTCGCCTTTGCCCACGGTTTCAACATCCACTTCCAGCAAATCATCCCGCCGGCGAATGTCGACGTCGTTATGATCGCTCCGAAAGGCCCGGGTCATACCGTCCGCAGCGAGTATCTGGAAGGAAAGGGTGTTCCCTGTCTTTATGCGGTTCATCAGGACGCTTCCGGGCGTGCAGCCGATATGGCGCTTGCCTATGCTGCGGGAATCGGCGGTGCGAGGGCTGCTGTCCTTGAAACCACCTTCCGTGTTGAGACCGAGACCGACCTTTTCGGCGAGCAGGCTGTCCTTTGTGGCGGCGTTACCGCCTTGATGCAGGCAGGATTTGAAACGCTGGTGGAAGCTGGGTACGACCCGAGAAACGCTTATTTTGAGTGTATCCATGAAATGAAACTGATTGTCGACCTGATCTATCACGGCGGTTTTTCCGAGATGCGTTATTCTATTTCTGACACTGCTGAGTTCGGCGACTATGAAACAGGAAAACGGATTATCACTAACGAGACAAAGAAAGAAATGAAAAAGATTCTTTCTGAAATTCAGGACGGCACCTTTGCTACCAAGTGGATCGCCGAAAATAAGAACGGACGTGCCCACTTCAATGCGACCCGGCGGATCAAAGCCGAGCATGAGCTTGAAACCGTTGGTAAAGAGCTTCGTAAAATGTACTCCTGGAATGACCAGAAATAAGAATTGCTTTTGAAAACCGCCCGCCGGATTGTATTCCGGCGGGCGGTTTGGTATGATGGAAGAGTGGAGACGGAAAAGGGGACATGAATTTGAAAAAAGATTATCTGTTGTTAATTTTGAACGTCATTTTGATTGTATGTTTTATTTTGGTTAACCTGCTCTATCAGACAATTTTTATAATGGATTCTAACATTATGCTTATTTTTAGTATGGCTGTCATAATTATTGTGGCGGTGTGGTCCATTGCTTATTTGGAGAAACATAAATTGGGAAGATTATTGGAAACAAAGACAAGCGGGCGATTATATTTTAAACGCCGGGAGTTTTATGGAAAAATTTGGCGTTTTATATTTAAAATAGAAGTCGGGTCGGAAATGCTCAAATTTTTTGTTCCTCCTGACTTGTATGATTCGGTTGAAAAAGGCAGCAAGGTGTATTTTGGATACGATTTAGTTGGTGAAGATTATCACTGGATCAACTGGATTGAATCTTACGGGTAAAAAGTCATTTAATAGCCTTTAAAATCTTCAATCCTTTCTTGACAAGCCTTATTGCCCGTCATATAATGAATTTGATCAAAGCAGACCAGAAATTGCGCTCTTGATTCAGGTAACAACAATGCTTTGGCCTTACCTGCGGGAGGAGGCCAAAAATCAAAAAATTGTTTTGGAGGTACTTTCAAATGAAAACCAGCAATCCTCTCTACGGCTTTGAAATCAACCCCGATGAAATTACATATGTCGGCGAAGGGCTCCAGCGACCGGAATGTATCCTTGCGGAGCGGGACGGCAGCCTTTGGGCGGCAGATGCTCGGGGCGGCGTTATGCACATCCATCCGGATGGTAAACAGGATATCATCACCCAGAAACGCACCGACGAGGGTGATATCAATAAAGGAGACGTCAACCGTTTCTTTGAGGGAACCCTTCCGAACGGGCTTGCGTTTGCCCGCAACGGCGACATTCTTATCTCCAATTTCGGCACCGATTGCCTGGAACTGATGGACCGCCGCACCGGTGATACCAAAGTTCTGTTCGATACGGTCGACGGCAGCCCGATCGGTAAGGTCAATTTTGTCCTGCGTGATTCCAAGGATCGGATGTGGATTACTGTCACCACAAAGCTTAAAAGCTGGCTCCCGGCTCTTGTCCCGGATCTGGACGACGGTTATATCATCCGTTATGACCACCGCGGTGCACATATTGTAGCGGATCATCTCCATTTTACCAATGAAGTCCGTTTTGATGCGAAAGAAGAGTACCTCTATGCGGTTGAAACCACCGGTGTCAACGGCGGCCATATCCTGCGCTGGAGAGTTGATGAAAACGGCGACCTCCATAACCGTGAAACCTACAGCCCGAACCAGATGGGCACCGGCGCTTTTCCGGACGGCATTGCGTTCGATGCCTATGGCAATCTCTGGGGCACCATGGTTTATTCTGATAAAATCTGGGTTATCGACCCGGATGGCGATTACAAAATCCTTTATGACGGCGGCGATCCGGCTAAGGTCAAAGCTTTGGATGACGCATTTTATGAGAGCCGCGTTACCAATGAAATCCTGTTTGCGACCGGGCAGGGGATCGCTCCGTGGATTGCAAGTGTCTGCTTTGGTGGTCCAAATCGTGATACTGTATATGTCGGTTCTCTCCGGGCTACTAATATCCCGTCCTTTAAAGTTCCGGTTCAGGGCCTTCCAATGGTTCACTGGTACGATAAATATTAAGAATATTTCTTTAAAGCACCCGGCCTCAGCCGGGTGCTTTTGTTATATACAGGTTTAACAAGTTTTGACCTGTTTTTTCGGCAGGCGGATACTGGTACTCCGGGCCGCTTTTTGCTATACTGAGCTAAGATAGCTTTTTAAAA
>CACXEO010000038.1 GCA_902766785.1 Oscillospiraceae bacterium
TACTTCTTCCTCAAGCTATTCGATGCCAGCCGGAGGGACTATGACCGCAACCCCAAATCCCACAGGTTTTGTGATTGAGCCAATATTCTGTATGTATTTTTTGTTACACGGGTGGAAAAACGCTGTTTTTCTCTTTTGTAATAAAAATTTATTTTCTTCTGTCTTCACCAATGAAAGTATTGTTTTTTGAATCAATTTTATACAAAATGACAAATTGCAAAAAATGTAAAAAAATTGTTTGAAAATATGGTAGGGAAAATTGCTAAAAGCTTGAAAAAAATATATAATGAATCTGTTCAATGCGTAAAAATAAACTTTTTTCCTACGGAACCTGTCCCATTTTGCGGTTTGATTTCCGGGGGAATATAATAGTCTCATACGGAGGAAATCCATGTTACAGAAACAGTCCCTTGTCGCTGCAATCCATGACCTTTCAGGCTTTGGCCGGTGCTCCCTTTCAGTAATTCTTCCTTGCCTGTCCGCAATGGGCGTTCAGGTTTGTGCCGTACCAACGGCGGTCCTGTCTTCCCATACCGGTGGTCTGGGCGAGGTAGAGTTCCGTGATTTGACCGATTATATCTGCCCAGCGCTGGAGCACTATAAAAGGCTTGGGTTGGAGTTCGACTGCATTTACAGCGGCTTTCTCGGCTCCGAGGAACAAATTGACCACTGCCTTGCTTTTATGAAAGCCTATCCAAAGGCTTTCAAAGTGGTCGACCCGGTTATGGGGGACCATGGAAAGCCTTACCGCACCTGCACCGAAAGCATCCGGAAACGGATGGCGGAGCTTGTTTCTGAAGCGGATTTGATTACTCCGAATACGACCGAGGCATCAATGCTTTTGGGCGAACCTTTCCCATCTCAGCCAATGACGCAGGGGATGGCGAAATCCTGGCTGCTGCGGCTATGTAAGCTGGGACCGAAATTTATTCTCATCACGGGGGTAGAGATGGCTGACGGCGTGATCGCCAATATCGGCTACGACAGCGAGCGGAGTGCGTTCTGGCGGGTCGACTGCGACTATGTTCCTGCAAGCTACCCGGGAACGGGGGATATTTACGCCAGTGTAATTGTCGGTTCTTTGCTGACCGGCGACAGTTTGCCGATTGCTATGGAGCGTGCCACCCGCTTTCTGGAACTGGCGATCAAGACCACTTTCAGTTACGGAACGGATACGCGGTACGGGGTTATGCTCGAAAGGAATCTTGCCTGGTTAACCCAGCTTCATTCGCTGAAGGGGTATCAACTGATGTAGGAGAGAGGTTCCATGAGTAAAAAATTTACTTTGTACGACATTGTTGTCGTCGGTGTAATGGCGGCAATTATCTTTGCGCTGACCTATTTTGTCCGGATTGAGATCCCAACGCCGGCTGGCCCAACCAATCTCAAGCTGGCTAATGCGTTTATCCTGATGTCCGGCATGGTTTTCGGCGGCCTGCGCGGCGGTCTTGCGGGCGGCATTGGATCAATGCTTTTTGACCTGCTCAACCCGACGTATATCGCGTCAGCGCCGTTTACGCTGATTTTCTTCTTTATGATGGGCTTCGTCTGCGGCGTTGTTTCCGGAATCGGCGGTAAAAAGGGAAACCAGCTTCTCTGGAACGTTATCGGTGGAATCGCGGGTGCGGCATCTTATTTTGTCCTGCATATCGGTAAAAGTGTCATTGAATTGGTTCTGGCCGGCAGTGACTTAAATGCAGCGCTTGTCGCCTGCTCCACCAAAATGATTACTTCGGGTATCAACGTTGTGATCGGCGTTGTAATTGCGGCGATTATTGCTCCTGCTATTAAGCTTGCGGTTTCCAAGACCGGGCTTTATCAAAAAATAGCACGGTAGGTTTAACCAACAAGAAAAAAGCCCTGTGGAATTTCCACAGGGCTTTTTTGGCCATATTAAAGAGATGACTTTTCTTTTTTTCCTACCGGGCAGGCCGCCATACAAAGCCCGCACGTGCTTTTTTCACCCCGTTGCGCAAGAGCGCGGCTCCGTGTTTGATTGCAAAGCGGGTAATCAATCAGGTCGGAACGTTGTATATCCGGCGTCCAGCGCACGCCACGAAGCGCGTGGACAGGGCAGGCGTCTACACACAGGCGGCAGGAGACGGGGCAAAGGCTTTTTATAACAGGCGCTCCGTATTGAAACACTTCGTCAATTAGAATGGCGTACAGACGGACGCGCGGCCCATATTCTTTTGTGATGAGGACGTCGTTTTTACCTATCCATCCAAGCCCGGCTTGAACTGCTGCGGCTTTAAAGGAGACTGGGGCGAGGAGTTCGGTTTCGTTTGATTGCGCGGCGGGAGGAAACCAATAGGGAATATGTTCTTCATCCAACGCTTGTTTCAGCATTTTCAGCAATAGTTCCACTGTTTTTTTGGCAAGCTGGATCCCTTCTTCAAATGCTTCTTCGGTATAGGTTTCGAGAGAAAGCTGCCTTCCGTAAGGGGTGGCAAGAGCCAATACAGAGCGGTAATTTTGCGCGGTTTCACCGGCATTGGGTGCAAATCCATAAAGAGCCTTGGGATATTCTGCAAACGCTTGCTGTATTTTTTCGGAAATCATCTTTTCTCCCCCTTTTTTCTTTGACCCATATGATACAACGATTTTGCCCGGATTACAAGAAATCCGGGCAAAAAAGGCCGCCGGACAAGCCGGCGGAAATGGGGAAGTGAAAAAATTCAAGGGAGTATATAACTTATATTACCATAATTTCCAATAAATGTAAATATAGATTTTCGCTTTCTTGTAATTTTTCATAAAGTATGGTTTAATAAACTGGAAAGAATCATATTAGAAGGAATTGAAACGATGATCATTAAAAACGCAAAGCTTCTTACAATGGAAGAAACAGACTATGAAAACGGCTATATTCAGGTCAAAAACGGCCTGATCGAATCGCTCGGCGATATGAAAGACTGCCCGGAAGACCCGGAAACAATCGATGCCTGCGGCGGTTTGATTCTGCCTGGGTTTATCGACGCGCACAGCCACCTCGGCATGTGGGAGGATTCCTTAGGATTTGAAGGGGATGACGGCAACGAGGATACTGAGCCGGTAACACCCCAGCTCCGTGCGATTGACGCAGTCAACCCGATGGACAAGTGCTTCCGTGAAGCGGCAGAGGCCGGCGTAACTACTGTACTGACTGGGCCGGGCAGTGCAAACCCCATCGCCGGGGTGTGGTGCGCAGTCAAAACTTGTGGCTGCCGAATTGACGACATGGTTTTAGACAGTGCGGCCGGAATGAAATTTGCGCTGGGAGAGAACCCCAAAAGCGTCTACCACGGAAAAAACCAGGCGCCCGTCACCCGGATGGCGACCGCGGCCCTGATCCGGGAACAGCTTGCCAAGGCGCAACGGTATTTAAACGACAAGCGCCTTGCCGAACAGAACAGCGAGGATTACGACGAGCCGGAATACGACATTAAGTGTGAAGCGCTTCTTCCGGTTTTAAACCGTGATATGAAGGCGGTTTTCCATGCCCACCGGGCTGACGATATTTTTACTGCCGTCCGGATTGCAAAGGAGTTTGACCTGGATTATATTCTGGTTCACTGCACCGAGGGCTACCGGATTGCGGAACTGCTCAAAGAGGAACATGCTAAGGTCATCACCGGCCCCTTCCTCTGCGACCGCTCCAAGCCGGAACTTTCGGGACTCAGCCCTAGAAATCCGGCAGCTTTATGGGAAGCCGGGGTAGAAAGCGCCATCTGTACCGACCATCCCGTCACACCGATCCAATACCTGCCGCTCTGTGCGGCGATTGCCGAAGCGGAGGGCCTTTCCTACCGCCATGCGCTGGAGGCGATTACAATCATCCCGGCGAGGCTTTTCGGGCTGGACGACCGAATCGGCTCCCTGAAACCCGGCAAGCACGCAGACCTCCTCCTTTTTGATTCTGACCCGCTGGGAGTTTGCGTCCGCCCGAAACTTGTGCTGATTGATGGAAAGAAGGTTTTAAAGTGAGAGAAGTTTCAACGGCGCTTCTCGCCCAAACTGTAAAAGAACTCTGTATTTCTTCCAATAAAAAATTGCCGGGAAGCCTTGCCTGCCGGATTTCTGAATGCCGAAAGACAGAACGAAATCCGCTTGCGGCGGAAATTCTCGGGGATTTGGAACGGAACCTGGCTGCCGCGAAGGAGCTGGACATCCCCATCTGTCAGGATACGGGGATGGCGGGCTGCTTTATCGAGGTGGGGCAGGAGGTCATTCTGACCGGGGAACCCTACGAGGACGCTGTCAACCGCGGTGTGCGGGAGGGGTACCTGGAAGGTCTGCTCCGCTGTTCAATCGTTGAAGACCCCTTGCGCCGGGTCAATACGGGGGACAACACCCCGGCAATCATCCACACCCGGATCGTCCCGGGGGACCGGGTGAAAATCATGGTGGCACCCAAGGGATTCGGCAGTGAGAACATGAGCCAATCTAAAATGTTTACCCCTTCCGCAAAGCCGGAGGAACTTGTAGAATACGTGGTTGAATGCGCACGGGTGGCGGGGAGCAATCCTTGCCCGCCGATGGTGATCGGCGTTGGGATCGGCGGCGATTTTGAGTACTGCGCTTATCTTTCTAAAAAAGCGCTCTGCCGGGATACGGCTGTTCGGAACCCCGACCCGTTTTATGCAAAGCTTGAAGCAGATATACTCGCGGGGGTCAATGCTTTGAATATTGGTCCGCAGGGTTTCGGCGGCGATACCACCGCACTTGCTGTTAATATTGAGCAGTTTCCAACCCATATTGCCGGGCTGCCGGTCGCGGTCAATATCGGTTGCCATGTGACACGGCATGGCTCGGCTGTCCTTTAACGTAAAAAGAAAGAAGAAAATTAATGAATTTTACATTGATCTGCCCTTGCCATTTTGGGCTCGAAAGCGTCCTCGCCGGGGAAATCCGGCGGATGGGCGGCGAAAATGTTGTAGTCAACGACGGCAAGATTGCTTTTGAAGGCGGGAAAGAAATGATTGCCCGTGCGAACCTTTGCTTACGGACGGCTGAACGCGTGCTCATCAAACTGGGTGAGTTTCCCGCCTGTACCTTTGACGAGCTGTTCGAAGGAGTCAAGGCACTTGATTTTAAAAGCTATATTGGTGTATCCGACGCTTTCCCAGTCAAGGGATATTCTCTCAATTCGGTTCTCAAAAGCGTGCCGGATTGTCAGAAAATCATCAAGAAGGCGGCGGTGGAGTCGCTGAAAAAAGCCTACCGCGTTTCCTGGTTTGAAGAGACCGGGCCGGTTCATCAAATCCAGTTTTCACTTTTTAAAGATACCGCAACCATCATGCTGGACACGTCCGGCGCGGGGCTCCATAAACGCGGTTATCGCCAGCAGGCGAATGAAGCGCCGATTAAGGAGACGCTGGCTGCCGGGATGCTCGATCTTGCGCGGATTTATCCGGACAGCTGTTTCTGCGATCCGTTTTGCGGTTCGGGTACTTTTGTTATTGAGGCGGCGACCAAGGCGCTCAACATTGCGCCGGGTCTGAAGCGGAGCTTTGCTGTGGAAAAGTGGGGATTCCTTGCTCCTGCCGTATTTGAACAGGAACGCGCCCGTGCTTTTGACGTAATCCGCCGAGATGCGTCCTTTGAAGCCTACGGTATGGATGTAAACGGTGGCGCGGTTGAACTTACCCGTGCGAATGCGAAAAAAGCAGGGATATCTGCCCGCGTACGGCTGAAAACCGCCGATATCCGTTCGTTTGAGCTCCCGGGTAATAACGCCCTGGTTGTGACTAACCCGCCTTATGGCGAACGGATGCTCGAACTGAAAGAAGCGCGGGAAATTTATAAGTTGATGGGGGAAAAGTTTACGCCGCCCGGGCGGTATTATGTGATTTCCCCGGATGAAGAATTTGAACAGTTTTTTGGGAAACAGGCCAAAAAACGCAGAAAATTGTATAATGGGATGCTCCGCTGTCAATACTATATGTTTTACTGATATCAAATAATTTTTCATTGACAATCTGTGTCAAATATGCTAAAGTGATTAGCGAAATCGGGGGCGCTGCATGGAATTGCGGCTGAGAATAAGCGTGTTTCCGCTTGAGTCCCTTTGACCTGATATGGATAATGCCATCGTAGGAAAGATTGAACGTTAGACTGTATTTGTTATAGCTTTTTCGTTCTGTTACCGCATGGCTGTGTCATGCGGTTTTTTCGTTGGTGTATCCTGACTTTTTAGAAAGAAAGGAAAATCACGATGAACCAGAAAACACGCAGACTTACCGAAAGCGCGCTTTTAATTGCGCTTGGAACCGTATTAGCCCTTTTGACCAACTATATTCCATTTCTAAACCTGCCTTATGGTGGTTCGGTCACGATCTTTTCCATGGTGCCGCTTATCGTCCTTTCGTACCGTTATGGGGTCAGATGGGGCTTTTTTTCCGGGATTGTCTTCGGCATCCTACAGATGGCAATTGGAGCCACGACCGGCGTTTTCGCAGGGGCTGAACTCTACGTTGTCATCTTTTCGGTCCTTCTCGACTATCTCCTCGCCTACGCGGTGATTGGCCTTGCCGGAATGTTCAAAAACAAAATTGGCAGCCCATTTGTCTCGGTTGGAGTTGGTGCTTTGATTGTCTGCATCCTGCGTTATTCGGTTCACGTTATTTCCGGAGCGGTTCTTTTTGGCTCTTACGCTGAGTGGTACTTCACCGAGAGCGGCTTTCCGGCCGATGTGGGTGCGTCAATCTTAAACAGCTTTTCCGGGACAGCGCTTGCCTGGGTTTATTCAGTTATTTACAATGCTATGTATATGGTGCCTGAGACGGTCATCACTGTTGTCGGCGCGGTTCTCATCATGGCGGTTCCCGCTATCCGCGAAAAGGCGATGCCGGCCAATAAGGCATAATAAAATCTTGAATTTAAGATCCTTGAATTTTATAGGCCTTATATGGCGGTACAGTTTTACAGCAATAGCTGCGGAACAGTTTGTTCCGCAGCTATTGTGTTTTGAGGTCATCCTATCCAACATATTAACTTTTTACTCGTTTGTGGCCGGCTTTCCCAACAAAATAACCAGGTGAAAAATGAAACCCGTTCATCCCTGTCAATCGTACCGCGGAATACCTGTTGCTGGGGCTTGGATTCTAACCCGGTTCTTAGCACTTCTGCCTTAAAAATAGCAAATGGTATGTAAAGATTTTTACTTGACAGTATGGACGGCATATAGTATAATACCATCTGTAAAGAAAAATGCTTTACATGCTGGCTGCAGGATGGTGAAAAAGATGAAAGGCAAGGACCTGAATATTGCGGTGCTCTTTGATTTCTACGGCGAAATGCTGACAGAGAAGCAGAAAGATGTCATCGACCTGTATTATAACGAGGATCTTTCCCTTGCCGAAATCGCGGAGCATGAGGGTATCTCCCGCCAGGGCGTGCGTGACAACATCAAGCGCGGGGAGGCATACCTGCTGGAGCTGGAAGAAAAGCTCAGGTTTGCAGAAAATTACCGGAACCTGCGGTTTGTGCTTGGTTCAATTGACGAGCTGGCCGAAGATATTTATACCGTCAATGAAAAATATGTTTATGATAACCGGATCAGGCAGCTTTCACTTGAGATCCGAAAAATGATTGAGAGTTACAACAACGACGAAGGGGCGGAGGGCTGATATGGCGTTTGAAGGGCTTTCTGATAAGCTTGGCGCGGCGTTTAAAAAGCTGCGCTCCAAAGGCAAGCTCAATGAGGGCGATGTCAAAGAAGCAATGCGTGAAGTCCGCCTGGCGTTACTGGAAGCGGACGTTAACTATAAAGTAGTCAAAGATTTTGTCGCTAAAGTAAGCGAACGGGCAGTTGGGGAAGAAGTTTTAAAAAGCCTAACCCCGGCGCAGCAGGTAATCAAGATTGTAAATGAGGAGCTCTGCTCCTTGATGGGCGGGGAGGAAAACCGGATACACCTGCCTTCAAAGGGTCCCGGCATTATTATGATGACCGGTCTTCAGGGTGCCGGTAAGACTACCCACGCGGCAAAGCTTGCCCTTTATTTTAAAGGGCAGGGGCATCGTCCGTTGCTGGTTGCCTGCGACGTTTACCGTCCGGCAGCTATCGAGCAGCTGAAGGTTGTGGGTGAAAAGGCGGGCGTCCCCGTTTTTGAAGAAGGGCAGGGGAACCCGGTCAAAATTGCGAAGCATGCGGTTGCCCATGCAAAGGATTATGGGCACGACATTGTAATTGTAGATACCGCGGGCCGTCTTCACATTGATGAAGCCCTGATGAAAGAGCTTTCCGATATCAAAGGGGAGGTAAAGCCGGACGAGATTCTGCTGGTCGTAGACGCCATGACCGGGCAGGACGCGGTCAACGTGGCAAAGGCCTTTAACGAGCAGCTTGAAATTGACGGCGTTATCCTCACCAAGCTTGACGGCGATACCAGGGGCGGCGCGGCGCTGTCGGTTCTGGCGGTCACCGGAAAATCGGTTAAATTTGTGGGAACCGGTGAAAAGCTGGGCGACCTTGAAGTTTTCCATCCGGAACGGATGGCTTCCCGTATCCTTGGGATGGGCGATGTGCTGACCCTGATTGAAAAAGCGCAGAGCACCATCGATGAGGAACAGGCCAAACAGATGGCCCAGAAGATGAAGGAGAACAGTTTTGACCTCAATGACCTTCTGGATCAGCTCAAGCAGATTCAGAAAATGGGGCCGCTCAAACAGGTTCTTGGCATGATTCCCGGCGTAGGAAACCAGATTAAGGACGCCGATATTGACGATAAACAGCTTGATAAAACTCAGGCGATTATTTATTCCATGACGCCGAAAGAGCGGGCGAAGCCCTCTATCATCAACCCGAACCGGAAACGGCGGATTGCCGCGGGCTGCGGGATGAAGGTGGAAGATGTAAACCGTTTGCTCCGCCAGTTTGAGCAGATGCAGAAAATGATGAAGCAGTTCGGCGGGAAGGGCAAAAAAGGCCGGCGCCGGATGGCGATGCCGCCGATGGGCTTCTAAATTCATTCACTTCGTTTATTAAGACCCAGTCTTGATAGAAATAAAGTACATCATTGCAGGAGGTGACAGTTGTGGCTGTTAAAATTAGACTTCGCCGCATGGGCGCGAAAAAGGCTCCGTTCTACCGTATTGTGGTTGCGGATTCCAGATATCCGCGCGACGGCCGGTTTATTGAGGAAATCGGGTATTATGATCCGACCAAAGAACCGTCTGTTGTGAAGGTTGACGCTGACAAAGCGAAAGCTTGGATTGCAAACGGCGCTCAGCCGACCGATACGGTCAAGAAGATTCTCAAAGACAATGGCGCGATCTAATCTAAGGAGAAACATATGAAAGATTTACTTGTTGCAATCGCCACCGGTTTGGTGGAAGACAAGGACGCCGTTGAAGTCGTTGTCGATGAACCGAATGAGGAAGGCGTGGTGGTTTACCACCTGCATGTTGCTCCGGACGACATGGGAAGGGTAATTGGAAAGCAGGGCCGTATTGCGAAAGCTCTTCGCATTGTCATGCGTGCCGGTGCCAACCGCATTAACCAGAAAATCATGGTCGAGATTGATTAAGGCCGCATCAGCCCCGCTTCAAGAAATTGCGGGGCTGATGTTTTATCCTTTACGGCAAAAGAATCCCGCTGTTAAAACGGCGTATGATATAAAAAGATGGAGAATAGTATGAAAAAGCAGTTTCTTGAAATCGGGCAGATTGTCACTACCCATGGGATTGCCGGGGAGGTGCGGGTAAAGCCCTGGTGCGACAGCCCGGATTTACTTTGTGAGTTTGACCGCCTGTTTTTTGACGGCGGCAAGCAGGAGATTTTAATTCAACGCGCCAGGGTGCATAAAAATGTTGTAGTGGTAAAGCTTGAAGGGGTGGATACAATGGACGATGCCGCCAAGCTGAGAAATAAAATTTTATTTGCCGCCCGTGATGACTTTGAATTAGGCGAGGATACCTATTTTGTTCAGGATTTGCTGGGGCTTGAAGTGTTTGACGCCGATACCGGAACCCGTTACGGCGAAATTTCCGATGTCACCCAGACCGGAGCGAACGACGTTTACCATATCAGGGGTGAAAACGGAAAAGAGGTATTGATCCCGGCGATTGCCGATGTTGTGCTGAAGACCGATGTAGAAAACGGCCGAATGGTGATTCGCCCGTTAAAAGGATTGTTTGACGATGAAGATTGACATTATGACCCTGTTTCCGGAAATGTGCGAAGCGGTGCTGGGCGAGAGCATTGTCGGGCGCGCCCGGAAAAATGGGCTCTGTGAGGTTGAGTGCCACAATATCCGCGACTATACGCTGGACAAGCATAACCGGGTGGATGACACTCCTTACGGCGGCGGAATGGGGATGGTGATGCAGGCTGAACCGATTTACCGCTGTTACCGCGCAATTACAAAAGACAGTAAAACAAAACCATTTACAATCTACCTGTCTCCTCAGGGAAAGGTGTTCAGCCAGCAGATGGCGGTTGAATTTTCAAAGCGGGACCGTTTAGTTCTGCTCTGTGGCCACTACGAAGGGGTAGACGAGCGGGTATTGGAAGAGATTGTCGACCTTGAGGTTTCCATTGGCGACTATGTGCTGACCGGGGGCGAACTTCCGGCTCTGGTACTTGCTGACGCGGTGATCCGGCTTTGTGACGGCGTACTCTCCGATCAGTCCTGCTTTGAGGAAGAAAGTCATTTTAACGGTCTTTTGGAATATCCCCAGTATACAAGGCCGGAAACCTGGAACAATAAAAGCGTGCCTTCTGTCCTTTTATCAGGGCATCATGCCAATATTGCCAAGTGGAGAACAGAGCAGAGCTTGGAACGCACCCGGCTTAAACGTCCCGACCTTTATGAAAACTACCTTCTTAAAAAAGAAAAGTAGTTTGCAGAAAAGGGACGTTATAACTAATGATGTGGAAATTATTATGGTGAATCTGCACAAAGCTGGATTTTTGAAATGACGTTTTATGAGCTAAAAGCAGAAAAATCCTAAATTTGCCCGGTTTTCTCCAAAGACAAGTTGACGGGGTAAGGGCGTTTGCCTATAATAATTATTGTTTGAGACTTTAGAACAGGAATAATTCATTTGGAGGTTTATATAATGTACGTAAAAGAGGTACAGGTTCAGAATCAGGTTGGTTTGCACGCTCGTCCAGCTACGTTCTTTATCCAGAAGGCAAATGAATACAAATCTTCTGTCTGGGTGGAAAAAGAAGAGCGCAGGGTCAACGCAAAAAGCTTGCTTGGTGTTCTCTCCCTCGGCATAGTCGGCGGGACAGGCATCAAAATCATCGCTGACGGTTCCGATGAAAAGGACGCTGTAGAGGGCCTTGTGAAACTGGTGGAGTCCGGTTTCGCGGAGTAATTCGCACACATATGCGTAAGACGCGACCCCTTGCCGGTAAAACTGGCGAGGGGATTTTTTTATGAGAACCGGTTTGTTTAGCAATATCCTGTTTTTTGCAAGCGGGCCGCTTAAGCGTAATTTTAGATGCTATACTAACTTTAAAACAGCGTATTGCGCGATGTGCCGTTCGGGTCTCTTCAATTCATGGCTCAAGCGTACAGCTTTACAGATTGCCCTATAAAAATATTTAAAAATCTGCTACAATAGGTATAATCAAATTTTCGGAAAGGGGGATTCGCATGGTTCAAAATCCACGGCTTCCTTATATCAAAGAAAAAGTGCATAACCTGACGTTTGATCCGGGCGTTTACTTAATGAAGGATAAAACCGGCCAAATTATCTACGTGGGAAAGGCGAAGTCCCTGAAAAAACGGGTAAGCAGTTATTTCAGAGAGAATGCCAACCACGACGATAAAGTCCGCAAAATGGTATCGCATGTCTACGATTTTGATTATATTGTCACCGATAGCGAATTTGAAGCGCTGGTATTAGAGTGCAGTCTGATCAAACAGCATACGCCAAAGTATAATATTCTTTTAAAGGATGACAAAGGGTATCACTATGTTATGATATCCGCGGGTGATTACCCCAGGATTTCGGCGGAAAAGCAAAAGGTGGAGGCGGGGGAATACCTGGGGCCGTATACCAGCTCGTTTGCGGTCAAGCAGTCGGTAGACGAGGCGAACCGGGTTTTTATGCTTCCCACCTGTAACCGTAAATTTCCACAGGAGTTCCGGAAATCCCGCCCCTGTCTGAACTACTATATTAAGCAGTGCATGGGAGTCTGCCGCGGCAGGATATCTACGGAGGAGTACCGCGATACGGTCAACCAGGCAATTGATTATATCAGGGGAGGCAGTGTGAACTCGGTCAAAAATCTAACGGCCCAGATGGAAGAGGCCGCTGAGGCTCTTGATTTTGAGCGGGCCGCCCGGCTCCGGGACCGGATCCAGGCTATTCAGAAAATTGCTCAGTCCCAGAAAATTATCCGCTCCGAAGAGGTGGAGCAGGATGTTATTGCTTTTGCCGGAGGGAACGGCTTGGTCTGCGGTGTTGTCCTTAAATTCCGCGGCGGGCGGCTGGTAGATAAGGATACCCACCTGTTTTCAGATACGGGGGAGGTCTCGGCCGTCCGGCAGGAGTTCCTGTCCCGGTACTATCTCGGCCAGTCCGAAATTCCAAAAGTGATAGCAGTGGATGAACTGCCGGAAGATTCTGATCTGATCCGCGACCTGCTTGAAAAAACAGCTGGAAAAAAGGTGAAACTGTTTGTGCCGCAGAGGGGTCAGCAGCGCCAGCTTTTGGAGATGGCTTACCACAACGCCGCGGAACAGCTTTCTCAGAAAACCAGTTATTCCGCAAAGGAAGTTGCGGCGCTGGACGAGCTCGGCAAGCTTTTGGGGCTGCCGGAACCGCCGAACTATATTGAATCGTACGATATTTCGAATCTTGGGGACAGCGGCGTGGTCGCGGGCATGGTGGTTTTTGAAAATGCACAGCCGCTCAAAAGCGCGTATAAGCGGTTTTCAATGAAAGAAGTGGTCGGCCAGAACGACTATGCCTGTATGCAGGAGGTTCTCCGCCGCCGCTTTAACCGTTATTTTGAGCAGAAGGAAACTGGAAAAGGCTTTGGCCGGATACCTGATTTGATCCTGCTCGATGGCGGTAAAGGTCACGTTTCGGCCGTTCAGGAGGTTCTGGATGATCTGGGGATATCCGTACCGCTCTTCGGTATGGTCAAGGACGATAGGCACCGCACCCGCGCAATCGCAAAAAACGGCGGTGAAATTGCCATTACCACTTTTAAATCGGCATTCCGGCTGGTATCGTCTATCCAGGACGAGGTTCACCGCTTTGCAATCTCCTACCAGCGCAACGTCCGCAAAAAGAGCACCTTTTCAATGCGCCTGACCGAATTTGAGGGGATTGGCCCTAAAAAGGCGGAAAAGCTGCTAAAAGCATTTAAAACGAAAACGGCCCTCCAGCAGGCTACGGCCGAGGAACTCGCTGCGGTTGTTGCAATGCCTTTGGAAAAAGCGGAGAAGTTCCGTGCATTTTTGCAGACAATCTAATCGATGACAATGAAGGAGTTTTGCTATGGTAACCTGTGAACAGGTCAAAAACAACCCTGAAATTAAAACCTATATCCAGAAAGCGGATGACTCGCTCCGGGCGATTGGCTACACCGAGCACAGCTTTGCCCATGTGGGGTACGCTGCTTCCCAGGCGTATAATATCCTCACAGCGCTGGGCTACCCGGAGCGGGAAGCGGAACTCGCCTGGATTGCGGGATATATGCACGACATCGGCAACGTGGTCAACCGTTACAACCACGCTCTGAGCGGCGCGATAATGTGTTTCCGCCTTCTTGATAAAATGGGAATGCCGGCTGACGAGGTGGCGACGGTTACAAGCGCCATCGGAAACCACGATGAGGGGACCGCTTTTCCGGTCAGCCCGGTTGCGGCGGCTCTGATCCTGGCCGATAAATGCGACGTCCGCCGTACAAGGGTCCGCAACACTGACGTTCCGAGCTTTGACATCCACGACCGGGTGAATTACGCGGTCGAGCGTTCAACCCTCTCACTCCCGGACCGGAAGACTGTGCGGCTGGAGTTGAGTATTGACACGGCAATTTCACCGGTCATCAACTACTTTGAAATCTTTATGGAGCGAATGCTCCTTTGTACTAAGGCAGCCGATGCGCTGAATACGAAATTTGAGCTGATTATCAACGGGCAAAAAGTTTTATAGCTTTAAATGAAAAAAATTTTGGCTCAATCACTTTTCCTGTGGGATGCCGGTAGAGGCATCAAGCAAATGAATTGAATAAAGAAGAGCCTTCGATTAGGA
>CACXEO010000039.1 GCA_902766785.1 Oscillospiraceae bacterium
AGCTATACCCCCAGATGTGGGAAAGAGCATTTATTAACTTGTGTTGTTCAATACAGGGGTTGTTTACCGCTTCAACCGGGCTCCCAGGTGAGCTACACCCCCAAATGAAACAAGTAATATTATACGGGATAATTACTTGTTTGTCAAGATAAGCCGTAAAATTTTATGGCCTCTTTTAATAAAATATTTTTTTTGTTTTTTTCCGGGGATTGTATGACCGTTTCCAGCAGATGGTTCAGAATCCTTCCAGTTTCTTTTCCAGAGGGGATACCTGCATTTATCAAATCGGTGCCGTTTATTGCAAGATGAGAGAGACTGATTGGATCATGGCGTTTTAATACGGCTGAGACCAGTGCCGACATGTTTTTTTCAGGGAGGGTTGAGCACAGATCTATCAATTCCGCTGCCTGTAAGGCATACTCTCCGGCATCCCTGCACAACAGCCTTGCTCCCACAGCAGTGGCAGGATAGCCGCTGTGCGCCGCATTTAAAATTACCATAACCGACCGAATAAACTGGTTGGAACAACAAAGAGAACGCAGGATTTGAGCGGCACAACCTGAATTTAACAAAAACGCGGCGTACCGTAGCGGCTCGTAGGCGCTTAACAAACCGAGAACAGGGGAGGGCTTTAAAGATGCGGCTTCCTCCCCAAAAATCCCACTGCCCAGAAAGTGTAAAAGACGGGATATTCCTTCAGGTGCCCGGCTTGACAAAAGGATTTTGGCCAACTCTTTTCTGATTCGTTCACGGGAAATACCGGCTATTTTAGCGGCCCTGCATTCAATTGCAAGGGCTGTGGCGGAGTCTATTGTAAAACCAAGACAGGCCTCAAACCGGACTGCACGGAGCATCCTTAGGGCGTCTTCTTCAAATCGCAGCATAGGGTTGCCAACACAGATAATCCGTTTTTGCTGAATAGC
Source organism: Oscillospiraceae bacterium (assembly GCA_902766785.1). Lineage (GTDB taxonomy): Bacteria > Bacillota > Clostridia > Oscillospirales > Ruminococcaceae > Metaruminococcus_A. The sequence continues at coordinate 924 of CACXEO010000039.1, forward strand.
TTCTCTGCCGCCGAATGGGTCAACAAGCCCTTCTTCTGGGCTATAGGCAATTGCGTTCATAGTAAAATCCCGGCGGGAGAGGTCTTGTTCCAAGTTGGAGGTAAAGGATACCACGTCCGGGTGGCGGCTGTCAGAATAGCCGCTCTCTTTCCGGAAAGTGGTAATTTCAAACGGCACATCTTTTTTTATGACAGTTATGGTACCATGCCTCAATCCGGTCAGAATGGTTTTATCGGCGGCGAACACCCTGCGGATTTCTTCGGGAAGAGCGTTGGTACAGAGATCGTAATCATGCGGTTTAATCCCGCGCAGTAAATCGCGGACGCATCCGCCGACCAGATATGCCTTGTACCCAGCTGTGCTAAGCTGAGATAAGCATTCAAGTGCCAAAGGGGAGATGAAACTGTTCAATCCTTTTTTCTTCCTTTCGGTTGCAGTTGACTTTTTTGATAGGTTGTAGTATTATAATGAGGCGTAAAATTGAGAAAAACAAAATGTTTTTCCGTTTTGAAAAAAGCCGCTGTGGTGGAATCGGCAGACACAAGGGACTTAAAATCCCTCGATGGCAACATCGTGACAGTTCAAGTCTGTTCAGCGGCACCATGTCGTGACAAGCGACGTTCGATCAAAATGCCCACTCTTTGGAGTGGGCATTTTTGATCCGCTCTGCCATAGAGGTCTTTTCCGCCAATGTTACGCTTGCTGTGGCCGTTTGCTTGTAAATGCCCTTTACGAGGCCTTTCGAAGCGTTGGTAGTTTTTTGTAAGCCGTGAGAATTAAATTCCGTCAGCAGAGATGCTGAAAATATCTTTTATAATCCTTTCACACGTGGGAACAAGCAATTTACATACCGCAGGTTTGGTTTTATTATAGGGTATTGCTCCATGTTTTTAATAGGTATTATTATACGGAAAAAATTAGTGCGGCAGTTTTTATCAATTGCTACAGTAATCGATCAATCTCACCCATTTGTGTCATAACTGCTTTGTAATCCTCCAGCATTTCACGCTTGTATTTGTCAAGGCTGTTGCTTTTTAGCAGCAGAAGATCGGCTTCGGATGCGATGATACAATCGCTTATCGTTCCCTGTTTCAAATCGATTTGATAATAGATCATATTCAGGTATTTTGTGTTATCGCTGTTCGTAAAATACAGAAAGAAATAGTCGTATGCGTAGGGAGCGCCGGCGTCATATTCATCCCGGGGCATTTCCGTTTTAATATCTTTGATGATAATCTCTTCCGTTGTCTGAACCGCACTGCTGGTTACAATCATTTTGTCATTGTGGGAGTTGTAAATAATCACGGCGACATCTTTTGGTCTGCCTTGGGTAAAACGGACGCATGGGTATCCCTTTTTGATTTCCATTCCGTAAAAATTATACTGAAAGCTTTTGTCGCTATCAAAAATTTCATATCGAACTGGGGAAAATATCTGGTTGATATCGGTTTGCATTTGGGGAAAGCTTGATTTGATAAAGGGTCATGCTGACTGTGACGGCCGCGACAATAATGGTCAGGACGGAGGTCGCAATCCACTGGTAAAGCTGGCTTTTATTAAGCGCTGCTTTTTCATGCGTTTTCGGCTCTTTATTTTTTACAAGCGGCTTTTCTGTCTTCACGGTCTTCTTCATCCTTTCTGATATCCTGGTTGCTTTAAAAACTGTTCTGTATTATTTGTGCCATTCTAAGACAGATGAGAGGAAAAGGTTTTTTGTGAGAGAATGACGTAAAAACCGTTCCGCTTTCATCATAACGCGGCGGAAAAGAAAAAACAAGGTCAAAAGGGGTAAGGCTTTTAATTGGGACAAAAGGGCTGCTGAAAATATATGACTTTTTTAAAACCACTAGACATTTTATCAGGATTTGTAATAACAATCAATGCGGCTTTCCGGCCTTTACCGGTAAAACTCTGCGTTGATTTGGATTACCTGTACAAGTGAAAAGGTGCAGGTTTTATTACTTGAAAGCTGATAAGCTTTGGCTCTGCTGTACAGAAATTTCCTGTCAAAACAACCCGCCGGGAAGTTTTCCCGGCGGGTTGTTTCGTCAATAGCGGTTGTCGAAAATGCGGGTGGATTTTTTTTCGCTCCGCGGCAGGTCGCCAATCCCCACTGCTTTTGCCACGACAGTCAGCCCAATCTTGGCTTTGAAGCGCTGGACAACTTCCCCAGACAGAACAGCCTTATCAACGCCCGGTTCTGTTTCAAAGAAGAGAGTCATGATATCTTTGCCATACAGGTGGTCGATCATCACCTGGTATTCACTGCTCGCCCCGTCGATATCCCGCAGAAGTTCGTCAATCTGTCCGGGAAAGATGTTGACCCCCTTAACCTTAATCATATCGTCGGTACGGCCGATCAGGGTGTCAATCCGCGGATAGGGGGAACCGCACTTGCATTCGCCCGGAATAAACCGGGTGAGATCGTGGGTGCGGTACCGGATGAGAGGAGCTCCCTGTTTGCGCAGGGTGGTGATGACCAGCTCCCCAACTTCTCCCACAGGTTTCTGCTCGCCGGTGTGCGGGTCTACAATTTCACAGTAAATATAATCGTCCCAGTAATGCATACCGCATTCATAATCACAGCTCATCGCGATGCCGGGACCATAAATTTCAGTCAGGCCATAGATATCATAGAGCTGTACGCCGAGCTCGCCCGCAATCCGTTTGCGCATTTTTTCACCCCAGCGTTCTGAGCCAATGATCCCTTTTTTGAGGTGGATTTCATCTTTTACCCCGCGTTTGGCAATTTCTTCTGCCAGCAGCAGGGCGTAAGATGAAGTGGCGCAGAGTACCGTGCTTTTTAAGTCCCGCATCATCTGAATCTGTTTATCGGTATTGCCGGGACCCATTGGAATCACCATGGCGCCCAGCAGCTCGGCCCCAGTCTGGAAGCCGATTCCAGCCGTCCACAACCCGTAACCTGGAGTCACCTGGATTCGGTCCAGGTTTGTAAGCCCCGCCGTTTCATAACAGCGCTTGAAAATTTCTGCCCAGTCGGCGACATCCTGCTTGGTATAGGGAATGATAACCGGCGTTCCGGTGGTGCCGGAAGAGGAATGAATCCGGATAACCTCTTCGTCGGGAACGGCTTGCAGCCCAAGTGGATAGGCGTTTCGGAGTTCACCTTTGTCCGAAAAGGGGAGGGTTTCGAAATTCTCCGCACTCTGAATATTTTCCACGTTGATCCCTTTAAACTTTTCCTGGTAAAACGGGCTGGACGCCATTGTCCGCCGCAAAACTTCCTTAAGGCTTTTAAATTGTTGTTCCGTCATGGCGCTTTTATCCTTTCCGTACCGCCGCTGCGCCTTCAGAAAGGGCGTGGCAGTTGAGTTCTATAAAACGTTCCGGCAGCTTTTCGCAGATGGTTTTTTTCAGTTCTTCAAGGGTTAATTCCAGCAATCCAGCGCCCGCGGCCGCCCCCAAAAGAACCACGTTGAGCACCTTGGCAGAACCTAATTGGTTACAGATTGCTTCAGCATCTACGAGATAAAGGTTTTTGACATTTTCTTTTAAGAAAACGGTCATTTCTTCCCCGCTGTAGCCTGAACCGGTTAAGGCGGCGGTTATGGGTTTGACTGCCTTGATACTGGCAATAACTGCTCCGTTTTCTTTCAGGTAGGGGAGGCAGCGCACCGCCTCCGCCGGTTCGAAGCCGATAATCAGGTCGGCTTTATGCTGTGGGATGAGCGGGGAGTGGATTTCATTCCCTATCCGTACATGGCTCACAACACAGCCGCCCCGCTGTGCCATTCCAATGGTCTCGGCGGTGCGGGCGTTCAGCCCCCGGTTCATAGCGGATTGAGCAATCAGTTTAGAGGCAAGGACAGTACCTTGCCCGCCGACGCCGGCAAGCAGACAGTTTGTCATCAGTTTTCACTCCTTTCGATGGCGCCGAAAGGACAAACCTGGGCGCAGACAGAACAGCCGTAACAAAGGGAGGGTTCTATTTTGACCGCCCCATCCTCCAGCACGACCGCCGGGCACCCCAGCTCCCGGATGCATTTTTTGCAGCGGGTACATTTTTTGGCGTTTACCTGGTAAAGAGGCTGCGGCTTTGTCACGGCAATACAGGGCGACTCAAAGATAACCGCGGACACGCCGCCCGCTTCAACAGCGCTTTTGACCGCGCTGACCGCTTCTTCCAGATTGAGTGGATTGGCCCGCGAAACGTGGCTGACGCCAAGTGCGGTGAGGACGTTGTAAATACTGATTTTTTCTGAAATTTCCCCCATCATTGTTCTGCCGGTACCGGGATGAGGCTGGTGGCCGGTCATGGCGGTGGTAGAGTTGTCAAGTACAATCAGGACAATATCTGTTTCATTATATACGGCGTTGATGACGCCGGGAATCCCGGTATGGAAAAAGGTGGAGTCACCAATAAAGGCGAAATTGACGGCGTCCGGCTGGATCCGGTGGAGGCCCTGCGCCACGGTGATGCCTGCGCCCATGCAGAGGCAGGTGTCCACCATATCAAGAGGGGCGGCGTTGCCGAGGGTGTAACAACCGATGTCGCCCGAAAAGACCGCTTTTTTCCCCTTCATCGCCTGTTTGACCGCGTAAAAGGAGGCCCGGTGCGGGCAGCCCGCGCAGAGAACCGGCGGACGGACGGGAAGGGCGGGAAGCTCTTTTGACGGTTCTGTTCCCGCGGCGCGGCCAAGGAAGGAATCCACCGCGGCAGTGACGCTTTCTACCGTGTTTTCGCCCGCATTTGCAACGTGTCCGGTTAGCTTACCATTGATTTTTACATTTAAATGATGCTTTCCACACAGATAGGTCAATTCTTTTTCGATCACGGGGTCGAGCTCCTCAATGACCAAAACTTCGTCAAGGCCGCTCAAAAATTCAAGCGCCAGTTTTTCCGGGAAGGGATGGGCGGTAGCAATTTTTAAAAGCTTGCAGTTTTCACTGCCATTCAATGTTTCACAGGTGTAGGCATAGCTGATGCCGCCTGTTGCAATCCCTTTTTTACCGGTTCCGGTCAGGCGGTTAAAACGGTAGGAAGAGAAATCCTCCCCTAAAACGGGCTGTCTTGCTTCCACTTTAAGGTGGTTTTGGTAAGTGAGACGGGGAAAGATGACCCATCGGGAATCTTTGGCAAAGCCTTCAGGCGCCACTTTTTTACGCTCTTCAGAAACTTCGATGGAGGCGCAGCCGTGGCAGACGCGGGTAGTGGGCCTAAACAGGACGGGAGTCCCATATTTTTCAGAGTAGTCGAATGCATCGCAAATCATTTCGTAGGCCTCCTCCGGTGAGGAGGGATCGAAGACCGGGAGCTTTGAAAATTGGGCGAAGTGCCGGGTGTCCTGCTCAGTCTGGGAAGAGATCGGGCCGGGATCGTCGGCGGCTACAATGACCATCCCGCCTTTGACCCCGATGTAGGCAAGGCTCATCAGCGGGTCAGCCGCAACGTTTAGGCCGACCTGTTTCATTGTCACCAGGGAACGCGCCCCGGCATAGGACGCGCCTGCCGCCGTTTCCATGGCGGATTTTTCATTGGTAGACCATTCAACATAAATATCGCCTGGGTTGTTTTTAGCGACTGTCTCCAGAATTTCAGTGGACGGCGTGCCTGGATAGCCTGAAACGAATCCAACTCCCGCCCGGATTGCTCCCAGGGCAATTGCCTCATTCCCCATCAAAAATTGTTTTGACATAATCTGTCAACCCTTTCTGTTTCCAATAAATTGTTTATTTTTGAAACGTTATAATCCTTTGGATATTTGAAATACGTACTTTGTAGGCCAAACGCTCACAAAACCGGTGCAATCATGTTTGTATTGCAACCTGTCAGCCGGGTTTCCCGGTGCCCTGCTGCGTTTGTAGATCAAAACCTGCTGACCGGTACGATATTTGGTGTCCCGGAACCTTGTTGCTCACATTCGTTCGCAATAAAAAAGCCCTTGGCAAGCCATATTGCCAAGGACAGGAGTTCCTGCGGTACCACCTTGATTGGCTTTGAAGGGAATACCCCGCAAAACCCACTCACCACCCTTAACGCGGATGAAACGACTCGGCTACTGCGTACAACTAACTGGTTCACCAAAGCCCTCAGGAGACCATATGCCCACGCCCATTCCACCGGGCTTCCACCTTCCCCGGTTCGCTTGTAGAACGGCTTGCGGTTTTCTCTCCATCAACAGTTTATCATATATTATAGCATTTTACAGCAGGAAAAGCAAGTAAAAAGAAGGCCGCCGTTTTTGGGCAGCCTTCTTTTTATAGCATTCTTCAATAACCGATTACCGATTAGGAAGCGGAAGATTCAACGATTGGTTCGTATCCAGCGTCAACAGCGTCTTTCAGTGTGGCGTATCCTTTGTCAGCCATTGTGTTGAAAATTTCCGTTACAACTGCAAGATCTTCATCAACAATGTCCATCATGCTTTTGCTGCCATAATCTTCATCCGTTCCGCCTTCAGCAGAAATTTTGTATGCGGCATAGGTTAAACAGCAATCTACCTTTTCAGCGTCGCTTGCAAAACCCCAATCTTCGGAAGTCCAGGAAAGATAAGGTTTATCAAGATAAGACTTTAAGTCGAAGCTTACAGAGCTATTCGAAGAGCTGTTGGAGCTGTCAGAACCGCCTTCCCCGTTGGAAGCACAGCCCGCAAAGGCAAAAACGATGACTAGAGCAGTCAGAAGAATGGATAGTGTTTTTTTCATTGGGAAACTCCTTTAATTGATACAGTGTGTGTGTGGATAGAACAGACTAGTCTAAAAATTGGCCTTTAACATTCTACCACCATTAATCAAAAATAGCAAGCCTTAAATCGAAAACCGTATGTGTTAATTTACGGGTGCGGCTGCCAAAACAACCGGTTTTATTGAGTGCCCGGCCTCATGAAGTGGTGTTTCCAACGCTTCCGGTCAAAGCCAAAAACACGAAAAAAGAAATCCCCCGGTTATTCGGGGGATTTTCAAAAAATGAAGTTGCTTATTCAGCGTCGCTTCCCTGTAAAGCCTCGTAACCGGCTTTAGCAGCTTCCTGTAAAGTCTCAAAACCGGTAGAAGGCATGGCTTTGAACAGGACGTCTACAGCGGAAAGCATATTTTCAACCTGGGGTTTCATCATTTCCTCTGTGACAGTATCTCCCTGGCCCATTAAATCGGCAATGTACATCAGGTAAGCAAGAGTGCAGGCTTCTTTTTCTTCATCGCTTGCGTTGTTCCAGTTTTCACTGTTCCAAGACATGTAATCGGTATTCGCAGCACCGCTTTCAGAAGAGCTGCTCTCAGAGGAACTGCTTTCGGAAGAACTGGAGTCAGAAGAGGAGCTGTCAGATACGCTGGAATCGGAAGAACTCCCGCTGCCGGTCTCTCCATTGCTGGAACAGCCTGCGAAGATGCAGACCATCATGAGGGACGCGAGTAAAAGGGAAAGTG
>CACXEO010000040.1 GCA_902766785.1 Oscillospiraceae bacterium
CCTATCCTAATCGAAGGCTCTTCTTTATTCAATTCATTTGCTTGATGCCTCTACCGGCATCCCACAGGAAAAGTGATTGAGCCCAAATATTACCGGATATAGCGGCACTGATTTTCTATATTCTGCCCATTCAAATCATCGCACAAACGCTTCACTTACTCTTGCGCTGCAATCGGACTCCAATTATTCTGGTGTGCGTTTTTTCATGTTTACATAGGAAATGGGAAAATTTAAATGAAAAAGCGGCTAAAGAAATGGTTTAAACCAATTATCATTACCATTGGTTGGTGTGCAGTCATCGCTTACCTTTTTACTGGATTGTTTCAAAAACATGTGGCAGTAACTTCAGGATGTATCCATTCTATCATTAACCATCCAGAAAAGGGATTATTAATTGTTTCCAGTGTAGAGTACGTACCGGTAATGGGATCGTATGTTGTTACTTTTACCGATAAAGACGGTTGGCATGTAATAATGCAGATGGGACCCGGTTTTTTCCCAATAAATGTAGAAAAAAGCTCATTCTGGCCAGATATATAGCATTTTCCCCGGAGTCTAAAAATTCCGGGGCTTCTTTTTGTCTGCTTACACGCTCCCATTCCTTTTCTCTGTACTTCCGCCATGAAGGAGAAGGACTCCATTCTAAACAGGGATGCTAATATAAACGCCGCATAGAGTTTCTCCAAGCGGGTATGAAAAACCATCCCCCGCATACGCGGGGGATGGTCTGGAGAGAAATACTGACGGTTCAGGTGTTGTGCATCTAAAAAGGTCAGCCAACTATTTTACGCATCCGGACTGCCATATATTCCTTGCCCGGAAGGGGAACACGAAAGGTTCCGGTTTGTACGCCCAGGTTCGTTTCGGTCATCTCCCAGGTGTCAATCACGGTGATCTCCCATTTTTCATCACCTAAATCAAAATCCCGGAAGGACGGGCGGCACCAGGAGAAATAATACAGCCTGTAGCCGCCGTCATCCGAAACGCCGTAATACGCGTCAAAAAATTGCCCTTTCCCGGGGTTTAGCCCAAGACCGGGAACCTCATGGAGATACTTCTCAAGGAATTTCAGGCGTTCGGGGCAGTCGCCGTAAAGCTTGCCGCCGTGGGACCACCAGAGGATATCGTCGTGGCCCAGGTAGGTCTCGCCGTGGCCTGCGTAGCCGCCGCGGACAGTCGCTTCCCAGTAACGCCGGACAAGCTCCTGGCCGGAAATATTCCCCCAGCCCCAGTTGATGTTGCCCTCGTAGCAGATTTCATCCCAGACGACCGGTTTCTTGTACCGCTCGCGCATTTCGATGGTCAGTTCCGTCGTCTGATGTAGATCCTGCCGCTGGAGGCTGCAGTGAGTGATCCAGGGGCGGTTGTGGTCGTAGAACGGGCCGCAGTTATGGATGGAGCGCAGGCGGTTATACGGGTCGTGCTTACAGATAATCCCCGCAAGGCGTTCCCAGTCACTGACCGCTTTGGACTTCATCAGGTCGTGCTCGTTCGCAAGAGACCACCAGACGTTGCGGAAAGCCGCAATCCGGGCGATGAGGTATTTGAAATACCGGTCGTCGTTTTCCGCGCCCATATCGGAGAAGCCCCAACGGTCATAGGGGTGGAGCATGATGATATCGGCCTCAATCCCAAGAGCCTGCAAATCGGCAATCCGGCGTTCCAGATGCCGGAAGTAGGCGGGGTTGAAACGCGTGAAATCCCAGCCCTCTTCCCTTGAGCCCTCAAAGGGATAGCAGAACGGTTCTTTTAAGTTGTAGTCGTAATGCTTGGGGAAGACGCAGAAGCGGATCTTATTGAATGCACTGTCCCTGAGCGTTTCCAAAGTCTGCTCCTGCAGCTCTTCGGACTGGAGATGCCAGACGTAGCAGGTGGTGCCGATGGAGTAATGCGGCGTGCCGTCCTCATACGCAAAATGGTAGGTTTTCGCCACCCGGACCGGTCCGTGGTTCCCCTCAGACGGCGGCGCAGCGGTAAAGCCTCCAGTTATCGTTTCATCAGAAAAAGTACCGGAAATTTCGTACCTGTATTCCCCTTCGAACGAGGGCATAAACCGCACTTTATAAACTCCGTCCCCATCATAAAAACCGTCTGTCGTCACGGTCTGGCAGCTGTGGGCGAACGTCCCGTGGATTTCATAATCGGTAAAGGGGTTGCCGTCCGCTTTGCCGGTTACGGCTATCTCAAAAACGCCCCAGCGTTCCACTTTATCCGTTTTGTTCTGTACCATAATACTCCTCCTTTGCATGGCTGTTACCAGCATACCATCCGCCGGGGTATTCAAGCAATAAGAAAACTGCACAAAGGTTTGGATGCGTTTTTTATCCCCGTGGAAAATTACGGTTAAAATTGAAATTCTCCCTTGTTTTCCCGGCAAGCAATGGCATGTCCCAAAAAGAGGAAAAACGGCTTGCATTCGCATTTCCTCCATGGTATTATTATCCTGAAAAGCGGAAGTAAATCCCGCCTTAACAGACGCAGAAAACAACCAAATAACAGGAGGAACATCCATGGAAAATTTCAGATTTTATGCGCCTACCTATTTTGCATTCGGCAAAGGCAGCGAAAAAAGTGTTGGCGAGCTGGTAAAACGGTTTGGCGGCAGCAAGGTACTGCTCCACTTCGGCGGCGGTTCCATCAAGCGCAACGGCGTTTTTGACGCAGTTACTGCTTCCTTAAAAGAGTACGGCATTCCCTACGTTGAACTGGGCGGCGTCCTGCCAAACCCCCGCAGCGGGTTGGTTTATGAAGGAATTGACCTTTGCCGCAAGGAGGGAATCGACTTTATCCTGGCGGTCGGCGGCGGCAGCACCATCGACTCGGCAAAAGCCATTGCAGCCGGCGTTCCTTATGAGGGCGACTTCTGGGACTACTACTCCAAAGGAATTCCTGTCACCGAAGCCCTTCCGGTCGGCACCGTGCTGACCATTGCCGCGGCGGGGAGCGAGGGCTCGCCCGATACCGTTATTACCCATGAAAATGGAATGCTCAAGCGCGGCGGCACCGGCGAAGCGCTTCGCCCGAAGTTCTCGGTCCTCAACCCGGAATACACCTGCACCCTGCCGCCTTACCAGACCGCCTGCGGCATCACCGATATTATGGTGCATGTCATTGAGCGGTACTTCACCAATACCAAAGACGTTGAAATTACCGACCGGCTCTGCGAGGCTGTCCTGCAGGCGATGATTGAGGAAGCGCCCAAGGTCATTGCAAACCTGAACGACTATGAAGCCCGGGCGAACATTATGTGGTCCGGCATGGTGGCGCACAACAACATTGTCGGCGTCGGCAGGGCACAGGACTGGGCCAGCCACAACATCGAGCACGAGCTTTCCGCCCTGTATGACTGCGCGCACGGCGCGGGCCTGGCGGTGATCTGCCCGGCCTGGATGACCTATGTTTACAAGCACGACGTAAACCGCTTTGCGCAGTTTGCCGTCCGCGTCTGGCACTGCGATATGAACTTTGCCAACCCGGAAATCACCGCACTGGAAGGGATCGCCCGTTTCCGCAGCTTCCTCAAATCCATTGGGATGCCGCTTAATTTCGCGGAGCTCGGTGCGAAGGAAGAGGATATCCCCGCAATGGTCAAAACGATGGGCCTTGGGGAAGACGGAACAATTGGCGGGTTTGTCTCCCTCGGCAATAAAGACGTAGATGCTATTTATCGTTTGGCGTTATAAGAAAGTGTGCTTTTGCTGACAGGACGCGGCTGAACAATGAAACGCAAAGGCCTTTCTCCGGCAGATGCCAAAAAGGCGCTATGCCTCATTCAATTCAGGCGTCCTGCCTGACTGCTCAAGATCACAGATTCGGCTATTTTAGCAAAACCCGTTTTACTGTCGTTGTGACGGTAAGGCGGGTTTGTTTTAACCTGCAAACCGTTTATCGGTTGCCCTTAAACCAATCCCCGACCAGGCTGCCGCTTCAAAAAGAATGTTTCAATATCATTTTTATTCCTTAAAACAAAAGAACCGTATAACTCTTTTGCAGTGTCTTCAAAAAACAGACGGGTGCAGCGCCGGTTTTTCACCTTTTCAACCGCCTATGCCTGAGTTTTATCATAAAAAGCGCTTGATCTAAAATTTTACCGTAATCCCGGTTTTTTGTTGTTATTTACCTGGTTTTCCGCTATAATGAAATCAAGTAATGTTTTGGGAGGGCTGCCCTTTGAATCACGGCCAAAATGAAATTGACTTCAACCAGCTTGGCAAGCAGATTAACCGCACGGTCAACCAGGCTATAAATTCGGTAAATCTGCAGGAATTGAAAAATCTGCGGAATTCTATTAACGCGACCTTTCAAAACGCAGGTTCTGGAACGCGGCCGGAAAAGCAGCCAAATGCTCAACAGACGGTCTGGAATACTTCAAACACGCAAAACCGCAGCTATACACAGGCGGTTTCCCGTAAGCAGAAGAAAAACTCAGCGGTTATGCGCTGGCCCAGAAAAGACAGGGCGGGAAACGCAGCGGGGATTATTTTAAGCGTTTTTGGCGCGATCCTTTTGGTTCCCGGCGCCAGCTATTATTTATCATTGCTTCTGTCGTCTATGTCCGCCCCGCTCGTATTTCAAAATATAATGGCGCCGCTGGTTGCATACTCCGCTGTTTTTCTTGCAGGGAGCGTTATGTTAAAACTCGGCAGTAAATTGATCCACCGCGCCACACGGTTTATCCGCTATCAAAAAATATTCGGCGCCGCCGGCTTTTGTTCTATCAAGTTTCTTGCAGAGGAGACCGGGCGCAAAGCTAAATTTATCCGGAAAGACTTAAAGGCAATGGTACGGCGCGGGCTTTTCCCCGGTGCAAAATTTGACGAACAGGAAACCTGCCTGATTTTAAACGACGAAACCTATCAGCAGTATCTAATGGCGCAGGAAAGCCGTCGGCTGCGCGAACAGGCTGAAGAAGAACGCCGGCTGCGTGCAGAAAAACATCCTGAAATAATAGCTGTAATGGAAGAAGGCAAAAAGTATATTACAACTATTAGGGAAGCAAACGACGCCCTGCCGGGCGTTGAGGTTTCCAACAAGCTTTACCGGCTTGAAGAAATTGCTTCCAAAATTTTTGATTATGTAGAACAGCACCCGAACAAACTGCCGGATATCAGGCGCTTTATGAGCTACTATCTTCCCACCTCTATCAAGCTGGTTAAAGCTTACCGGGAATTCGAAGCCCAGCCGGTGCAGGGTGAAAATCTCACCGCTATCAAACAGGAAATTTTAGAAACGCTGGATACCATTAATCTTGCCTACGAAAACCTCCTCGACCGCCTGTTTGAAGACGATACCCTTGATATTTCGACCGAAATTTCCGCCCTTGAAACGGTTCTTGCACAGGAAGGATTAACTGGAAACAGTTTTAAGTGATTTATAATGATAACAGGAGGAACCTAAAATGCCAGATACGTTTGATATGGCACCGCACCTCACCCTTGATTCATCTGATGACAAAACGAAAACGCCGGCTGTGCCGGCAGCGCCTGCGGACCTGCCCATGCCGCAGGCCCTTGACGAGAGCTTCCTTACCGACGAAGAACGTATAACGGTCAATGAGTTTGCTGAAAAAATTCAGCTTACGAACTCGGCTGTTATTATGCAGTACGGCTCCGGCGCGCAGAAAAAAATTGCCGATTTTTCTGAAACAGCGCTTGATAATGTGCGCAGTAAAGACCTTGGGGAAGTTGGAGAAATGCTTGCCAACGTGGTAAGTGAACTTAAAGATTTTGACGAGGAAGAGACCAGGGGCTTTTTCGGCTTTTTCAGGCGCGGGGCAAACAAAATAAATGCCTTAAAGGCGAAGTACGGCAAAGCCGAAGCAAATATTGAGCGGATTTGTACAGCGCTCGAAAACCATCAGGTTCAGTTGTTAAAAGACAGCGCCATGCTCGACAAAATGTACGAAATGAACAAGGTTTATTTTAAAGAGCTTTCCATGTATATCCTTGCAGGCCAAAAAAAACTTGCGGAGGTTCGCGGGACCGAACTCCCCCAGCTCACCGAAAAAGCAAAGCTGTCCGGCCTGCCGGAGGACGCGCAGGCCGCGAACGACCTTGCTTCGCTCTGCAACCGGTTTGAAAAAAAGCTGCATGACCTGGAGCTCACCCGCACGATTTCAATCCAGATGGCACCGCAGATTCGGCTGGTGCAGGGAAACGACACCCTGATGTCTGAAAAAATTCAGTCGACTTTGGTCAATACCATCCCCCTGTGGAAAAGCCAAATGGTTCTTGCCCTCGGCGTGGCTCATTCCCAGCAGGCCGCGGAAGCCCAGCGCGAAGTGTCTGAAATGACCAACGAGCTCCTGCGTAAAAATGCCGAAACGCTCAAAATGGCGACAGTTGAAACCGTAAAAGAATCTGAACGCGGCATTGTGGACATCGAAACTCTCCGCCATACCAATGAAATGCTGATATCCACGCTTGACGAAGTAATTCAGATCCAGGAGGACGGCCGCGCCCGCCGTGCTGAAGCTGAAACTGAACTCTGCAAAATTGAAGAAGATCTCAAACAGAAATTGTTGCAGATCAGCACCAGATAATCAGGTAATAACGAACAAAACACCTCCCGGCACGCCGGGGGTGTTTTTTCCTTTCTTAAACCCTGCTAAATAAGACTGTACTTGAAATAGTTAAAAAGGCGCAGGACAACTGCAAGCAGAAAAGGCCCTCTGAACAATTCAAAAATATACCAGTTTAAGAACCATTTGGAAGATGTTCAGCTTATCTTTTTTCCGCCTTCATAGTCGCAGAACGCGTAGTTGAGGTCTACATTCCCGGCAACACCGTCCACTTTGCCCTGGTTGGAGTACTGCCAGATAATGTATTCATACGCGGACCGGGGCTCCCCGGCCCAATTGGCGGCCCAAATGTCGTAGTGCTGAAGCTCCCCCCAGCCGGGATGGCTGACAAGCCAGCTGTCATAGGTGTAAATGATAGGGGTGTAGCCCGCCTCGGCAATCACCGAGCAGAACGCCTCTACAATGGCGGTCAGCTCCTCTTCCGACAGGCCCTGCTGTTCCTCTCCCTCTATGTCGAAAGCAATGGGATAATCAATGAGGCTGCGGTACGGTTCAAGGATGGAAAGGCAGAGCTCAGCCTCTTTTTTCGCGTCTTCCGGGGTGAGGGCGTAGCTGAAATGGTAAGCGCCCACCTTGAGCCCGGCCATGCTGGCAGCCAAAATATTCTGGTCAAATTTCTGGTCTTTCTGCGACGCCTCTTTTCCAAAACCGGTGCGGAGCATGGCAAAATCATACCCGGCGGCCTTAACCTTGGCCCAGTCAATGTCCCGCTGGTAGACTGACGCGTCAATCCCGCTGTGGGCCGCACCATACCGGCAGCTCGCGGTGATATTCCCAGTCATCGCGGATTCATCGCTCACCTCTACAAAAATTTCGTAAAGCTGGTAGCCGTCCGCTGTAAAAGAAAAAGTGTTTTCTTCAGAAGGGGCCTGGAGCACCACTTTTTCCTCGCCGTCCATATAATAAAACTCGTAGAGGAGGGTTCCTTTGCCGCCGCCGGCAGAGGCGGTAAAGGTGACGGGTTCCCCCGGCGCGGTGACGAACCGGTCGACCGCAAGGGAGGCCGAGGTAAACTTAAACTCCTCCGCTTCGCGCTGGCGTGCCGCCCGGATTTCCTGCCGGATAAAAAGCACCCCCGTGACGCCGATTGCAAGAATCACCAGCACAGCAACCGGGATAATCCATAATTTTTTTCTGCGTTTGTGTTCCATATGCACCTCACAGCAGCTTCCCGGACGGTACGTCCGGGAGAAGATGGTAAAAGCGGAAGCGGACAGACCCTGTCCGGCTTCCGCTTTTTGTTGTTTCTATTGTATTACTTTAACGTGTCGAGATATTCCTCAAAACAGAGGCCGGAATTATATATCGCGGCGGCGTGGGCTTTTCCCACATAGCGGAAGTGCCACGGCTCGTACCCTATTTTGGTGACAGCCTCTTTATCCTTGGGATAACGCATGATAAAGCCGTATTTGTGGGCGTTGTTCTTGAGCCACTCGGCCTCGGCGGTTTGGTCAAAGGTGTCAATAATCTCTTGCCCGGAATTCTGCCAGTCAACCGAGATAATATCCACCGCAAGCCCCGTGTGGTGCTCACTGGTACCCGGGTAGGCAATATAGCGGAGAGTTGCTTCTTTCGCCTCTTCGTCGCTGTAGCCCTGTCCCTTATAGTGGTTGATGTGCCAGTCGTAGTAGGTCTGCTGCAGAGCCACGGTGCGGTAGGAAGCCCGCAGGAAAAGGTTCTGCCCCGCAGCCCTGGCGTCTTTGAACATCTGCTCGAGCGGCTCTACGATCCGGGAATCGACCTTCATATTGTCAAGGGCAGGAATATCGGCGTAATTGCCGGTAATGTCGGTGAGATTGACGGTGAACCCCTCCGGAACCGGGTTGCTGGGGTTTGCCAGGATCAGCTGCCAGCTGTCATCCGGGTCTGACACAACACTGCTGGCCGAAGAACTGGACGAACTGCTTTGGGAGCTTTGCCGGGATTCGCTGGACGGAGAGGAAGTCTCCCCGCTCCCGCCCCAGTTCCCCACTGCAAGGACGATTGCGATGACGGCCGAAATAACCGCAATAACAAATATAACGGCCAGAACAATGTTTTTTATATTGAGACGGCGTTTTTTTCTGCGCGCCATGAAAAACCCCTTCTTTCGAGCTGGTTCAGCCTTTTTTCCATTTTTTCTTTTTCGAGTATACCATATTATAAATAGGTTGGCAAGAAAGCCGTGAGACGGAATTTATTAATTTTCCATCATAGAATTCCGCGGAATTGTATTATTATTTGGCGGAATTCTATCTTTTTTGGTTCTAGGACTGTGTTACAATAATCGTAGATTTAGAAAGTGGCTTTACAAATGTTATCGAAAGCCGTGAAACCCTTAGAAACGGAAAGGCGGCAGGACGGATGGAACGGATTCCTCCCATGACGATCAGCAAACGGATTGCTCTTTTAAAAGAACGTTTTGAGGCCGATATCACCTTTGAGGATTTTGGCCTGCGTCCAAAAGTTTACCAGAAAGTGGCGGCGGAAAATCCGGGTGTTTCAGCGGACCGCAGAATCGCTTTGGGTTTTGCACAGTTCCTGCGGGAAAAGAGCGTCCCGGTACGCGAACACGACCTGCTGGCGGGAAGCCTGCGGTTTTATGGCTACAGCGAGTCAATCCCGGTCAGAGCCGTATCGACCGGCGCGGGGATCATGCACAAAAAAGACGTTGACCTGCACCCGATGTTCCTCAACACCGAGCTGTTCGACGTTTCAGAGGAAATTGAGCATTATAAGGAGTGCTCCGGTGGACCGGATACCCCGGAGGCAAAACTTTTGGATGAATACTATACCGCCCTTCAGGCCGGTTCTTACGGCCGTTGGGCAAGCGGGCATGTTATTGCCGGGTATGAAAAAGCGATTACTAAGGGAATCGGCGCGCTGATCCGCGAGGGAGAAGAAGCGCTCAAAAAGGTTGACGACGCCCACCGCGACTGTGTGGAAGCCATGCTCGTCACCAACCGTGCGGCAAAGGAGTACATTCTGCGTTACCGTGACGCGGCTCTTGAAGCGATGGCGGAAACCGAAAACCCGGAATACAAAAAAAGCCTGTTCCGAATTGCCGAGGCCTGTGGGAATATCTGCGAAAACCCACCCCGAAGCTTCTTTGAAGCGGTCCAGCTTTTGATGCTCGTCCACGACATGATCATCTGCGAGAGCGTTTCCGGCTCCATATCCCTGGGGCGGGTGGACTACATTTTGTACCCTTATTATAAAAAGGATTTTGACGAGGGAAAAATTACTTTTGAGGAAGCATCCGACTACATTGACGCCCTATGGCTTAAATTCGGCCAGCTGATGGAGGGCTTCCAGAACGTCACCCTGGGCGGCTGCCACCCGGACGGAAGCTTTGCCGGGAACGAAGTCACTGTCATGGGGCTGCGCGCCAGCCGTAAAATGATGCTTGACCAGCCGCTGATCTCTTACCGCTGCCACCCCGATATGCCCGACCTTTTCTGGGACGAAACCCAGGACCTTGTCCAGACCGGACTGGGCTTCCCTGCCATGTTCAACGACGAAATCGTTTTCCGGGCAAAGGAAGACGCCGGCGTGCGGCCGGAAGACTGCTGGAACTACGGGATTGTCGGCTGTGTTGAACCGTCAATCGGCGGGGCGGAATACTCCAGAACCGAAGAGCTGCGGGTGAACTGGGCAAAACCTCTTGAACTGATGCTGACCGGCGGGGTCTGTGCCTGCACCGGGGAAACCCTGCCGCTGCAAACCAAGCGTAGTCTTGAAGACATTTCTTCCTTTGATGAGTTTTATAAATGGTATCAAGACGAGCTGGAGTATTCTTCCCGGCTCGCCATGAAAGCCTGCAACCTGCTTGACACCACCTACGGGTCCGCGTGGCCGGTGCCCTTCCTCTCCTCCACCATGGCGGAGTGCTACGAAAAAGGCGAGGACGTGACCCGCGGAGGCACCACTTACTGCTTTGCAACCCTCAACGCCTGCGCGATGGCTGACACGGTCGACTCCCTCTGTGCTATCCGGGAAGTCGTTTTTGAAAAGAAACTTATCACCCTTCCCCAGCTCGCCGAAATCCTCAAAAACGATTTTGAGGGACAGGAACCGCTCAGGCTCCTTCTTTCCAACCTGCCGGAACGGTTCGGCAATGGAACGGAGATAGCTGACGGGATGATGAAAGAGCTGACCGATTTCTTTACCGGGCTTGGAAAGGAAACAGCCAACCCCTTTGGGCACCATTTCCAGGCAGGGCTATACACCGTAAGCTCTCATGCAGGAATGGGCGCCAAAACCGGCGCGCTCCCAACAGGACGGCACAAAGGCGTTTCTCTTGCAAACGCACTTTCTCCCTGCCAGGGCGCAGACCGGATGGGCCCTACGGCGGTTATCCGCTCCATTACCAAAGTCAACCACGCCGTCTGCGGGAACGGGATGGTGCTCGACCTCAAATTCAACCCCGCGTTCCTCAAAAAACCGTCACACCGCAAAGGGGTTAGAAGCCTGATTGAGACCTATTTTGACAAAGGCGGCATGGAAGTCCAGTTCAATGTTGTAAGCCGGGAAACCCTGCTGGCCGCCAAGGCTGACCCTCAGAAGTACCGCAACCTGATTGTCCGCGTCTCAGGCTTTAGCGCCTATTTCTTCCATCTTGACCCGGTCTTGCAGGATGAAATTATTGCCCGTACGGAATACGCGGGTTGATTTTCTTCCTTATACTATATTAATAGGCTTGTCCTATGATTTTACGCGGCAAAGCCGCTGGAAGCGGATGAACGGCTTCCCACTCCCCTCTTGGAGCAGAGGCCGTGCCGCCATAGCGTTACAGGAAATTTACAGCAGGAAATGAGGATGTCATATGAATCCAGCTAAACCGGAAGGTTTTATCAGTAATATCCAGCAGTTCTCATTGGATGACGGGCCGGGCGTCCGGACCACCGTTTTTTTCCGGGGCTGCAACCTGCGCTGTGCCTGGTGCCACAACCCGGAGTGTATTCCGTTCCAGGCCGTACTGCGCTATAACAGCTCAGTCTGCATTGGCTGCGGGCTTTGTGTGCAGGTCTGCCCGCAGGGCTGCCACACGATTGGCGGGAAAGGCCATACCATTGAGCGGGCGGCCTGTAATGGATGCGGGGCCTGTACTGCCGGCTGTCCGGCCGGCGCGCTGGAGCTCAATGGCCGGGGCTACACCGAAGATGAACTCTTTGAACGGGTTGCTGCCGACGCCGAATTTTATCAATCGTCAGGCGGCGGCGTGACCTTTTCGGGTGGGGAGCCGGTTTTGCAGAATGTTTTTCTCTCCGGAATCCTGAAGCGCTGCCATGAAGCGGGAATTCACACTGCGGTCGACACGGCAGGGAATGTTTTATGGGAAATGTTTGAAAATATCTTTCCGTATACCGGCCTGTTCCTTTACGATGTCAAGTTTATCTCTCCCGAAAAGCAGCTCGCGGCGACCGGGGTCGGAAACGATAAAATATTAGGGAACCTCAAAGAGCTCTGCCGGCGCGGCGCCCGCATCTGGGTTCGCGTGCCGCTTGTTCCGGATTTTCACAACTTGGATGAAATAAAAAAAATTGCGGCGTTTTTGAAAGACCTTCCGCTGGAACGGATCGAGCTAATTCCATATCACCGGTACGGTGTTGGGAAGTACACAGCGCTGGGAATCCCCTACACTGTTTCCTGTAAAGAACCGGATACCCGGTGGATGGAAGACGCGGCGGCTTGTTTTGACGGCTGTAAAGCCAAATTGATCGTTCAGTAAACCATACCTTATATAAATCGGCTGGAAGCGAGCCGGCTGTTTAAAACGTCCCGGTTTAAAACCGGGGCGTTTTTCTATACTATTATATATGTTGACAGCCAGGTTTTAAAAGTTACAAATTGTTATTTTATGAAAGATAAGCTCTTTCTGTTCGGTTACAGCCGAGGATTTCATAGTTTTAAAACACAGGACCAGTCATAAAAATCATCCTGAAACAGAATAGTTGTATTTTTTGAGACGGGATTGCAGCTTTATTATACAAATAGAAAGCTGAAAAAGGCAAATACATCAAAACTGTTTCATGTGGGGAAACCTATAATTAATGAAGTGAATTTTTACCATGCAAGTGGGATAAATCCTCCAAATTTCGTTGGTTTATTATACAATTTGTAGAAAAAGAAAAAACTTTATTTTGTTTTCTCCGGGTCAAATCCATCTTTTCTAACAGCAAATTATATAATTTTATAGGCAAAAACCACAGTTTAATTGTAGCATATTGAACAATCGCTTTAAAAATAGAGATTTGGTAAAATTATCAAAAGATTTGTGATTCAATAAGGGGCAAAGACGGAAAAGTTGCTTTTTTCGACGAAAACGCACTTGGATTATTCCATTTTATTTCGGAATTCTTCGTCAATTTATACAAAATCATCTGCTTCCGCTTCCTTGACAGAGCAGGGATTTATGCATATAATGGCTACAAACCGGTTACAATCGTAACAAATGGATTTTGGCTATTGCCCAAAAAGGAGATTTTGGATGAGCACCTTCTGGAAAAAGCTGCCGGTGATTTGGAACCAGTTCAAGTTCCGCATTATTGCCGCAGCCCTGGTATCCGCAATTATGGTTGCCACCCTTACCGGTATTACCTTTGCAACCAATGTTGTGTATATCTACGATCATGAGGACGTCATAAAGTATTATACAACCAACAGCGAGCTCTCCGCGCAGGAAATCCTGGAAAATGAAGGCATTGCCCTTTCATCAGACGATGAGGTAGAATTCACTGGCTTTGATGAAAACGGGATTGCTGACCTTATCATCCACCGGGCTTTTCCTGTCAGCATTTCGGCCGATGGAAAAACAACCGTAGTTACCATGACCCGCGGCACGGTAAACGACGCGTTGAAGAAAGCCGGCATTTCTCTGGCGGACGACGATTTGATTAATGTTTCCCCTTACGAGAAAGCGGTTTCAGGAATGCAGATTTCTATCAACCGAGTCACCTATAAAACGGTGACAGAAGAGACAGCGCTCGCCTTTGACGTTGAAACAAAAGAGACGAAAGCCCTTTATAAAGGAAAGACCCTAGTCACCCAGGTGGGAAAAGAGGGCAAAAAGGTTGCGACTTTCCGCCAAACCCTGGTGGATGGCGTAGTCACTCACGTTGAGGAACTCTCAAACGAGATTGTCGAGCAGCCTATAACCCAGCGCCAGATTGTTGGAACCAGCCTTACTCCAATTGCTTCGGAAATCCTTCCGCCGGAGAATTTTGAGCTGGATGCCAACGGTATCCCAGTCAATTATACAAAAGTCCTGACCGGCAAGGCGACCGCTTACAGCAGCCGGCGCTATCCCAGCGTTCGCGGCGCGAGCGGGCAGTATTTGAAGCCCGGTTCCGTAGCGGTCAACCCAAACATTATCCCATACGGAACGAAGCTCTACATTACATCTGCGGACGGCCGCTATATTTACGGCTATGCGGTCGCCGCCGATACAGGGACTGCCATGATGGACGGGCGGGTTCTTGTGGACTGTTTCTTTGCCACCTATGCGGAAAGCTGCCGTTTTGGCGCAAAAACTGTAAACGTTTATATTCTGCCGTAACACGTAAAAGTAATCCATCAAACCGGTTGTATTCCCTCTGCCTGCGCCGTTTTGGCGTATTGGGCGGAGGGATTTTTTATTGCAAGCTTGTGCATTTCTCTCAGCCGCCGCAGGCTTTGCCTGCGCGTGCGGCGTGAGGTTCTTATCGCGAACGAATGTGAGCAACAAGGTTCCGGGGTTCCCATGCGCAAACTCTGTTTGCGCCAATGGGTCGGGTTCTTA
>CACXEO010000041.1 GCA_902766785.1 Oscillospiraceae bacterium
CGTTTTCCCGCCAAATTTTTCCTTGAGCATATTGGAGAGGTAATTCTTTACCTCTTTTATTTTTCCCCTGAGAATTGGGGTCCGCTCCTGTTTTTTCATCCCCCGCAGGTCGGGGTAATACTGGTCGAACTTGGCAAGATCAGAATCCGTCAGCTCAACCACATTTCCCGCCCGGATCATTTCCCCCGCGATTTTCTGCGTAATATCCGCCTTTGTTTGGCTGTCTGAATAGTCGACGAAATTCCAAACAGGGTTCGTATTGTCAGTGAACTCTTTAAGCGTAATCCTCCCCGCCTCTGTGCCGTTCACAGGGGCGTTTTCTGCGTTTGCAGGGTAAGTTATACCGTTTTCAGAAAAGGCCGTCTGCGGGGCGTTTTGAGGGGCTGAGACAGGGTTCCCGTTTTCGTCAACCCGCACCTGTGTTTGCCTGCCGTCCGGCAGGGTGACGGTGCGGGCCATAGCGCGCTCTACCGCTTCCCCTACGTCCATTCCGTCGGTGACAGCCGTTTTCACCCCATCGGTACCGGTTACAGAGACAGGCCGCCCGTTTGGGTCTACGGCAATCTTTGTCCCGTCCGGCATAGCGACCGTGCGGTAAGTCCTCAACGCCATCCCATTGTTCGCCGCGTTCATAATGGAAGCCCCTGTACCGAAAAAGCCGCCCGAAACAGCGCCACCAGCCGCAGACATAAACGGGTTCTCAACAAAGAATTTTAAATTTGCCAGCTTTGTTGCTTCCGCATCACTCATACCCTGTTCCAGCAGGGAATTTTTATAGAGCATATATTCGGACTGGTCGCCCATCAACGCCATATCTGTAATTGTATTTGCGTACTCTGAGACTGTTTCCTCTGTTGCTTCTATTCCAGCCTGCTTGAAAACGCCTTTAACCGCCTGTGTTACAGACTGCCTGCCGCCCTGCTTCGCCACTTTGAACAGATTGTCAAGCGGCAATTTTTCAGTTGCAAACTCAATTGCGCCGGACAGCGTGCCCAGCATCAAAGCCGTTTTTGAATCCGCGCCTCGTTCTAAAGCGTCAGCCGTTGTATGCCCAGCCGCAGAGGACGACATATAGGCAAGGCCGCCAGCCGGTCCAAACGGCAGCTTTGTACCCATGTTAACAAGGGAGTACCCGATATTCCCCAAAAACTGCCCAAGGGGGCCAGCATCCTTTAAAACATCCTGCTGTGCAACGCCGCTCAGCCTTACCAGTGAATTAATGCCTCGGTTGCTGTCCGTCTCAGCCCCGCGCAAAACGTTAAACGCATTTTCCGTAAAGGCAAGCGGGGCGACCATATCTGTTAAAATCGGGAGGACCACTTTTGCGTAACCCGGCATTTCCTCCCGGATAATTCGGGCCGATTCCTCAAAGCTGCGGTCGTACAATATCGGCTCCAGTTTTTTATAATACTCATCCGCCTTTTGCTTTCCGTACTTTGAAAAATAGTAGTTGTAGACGTTCATTTCATTTTCCGTCATATACGGAACAGACATGGAAGAAGAGCGCTCTTTATTTCCGTTTACCGTTTGTTCCCGGTTCAGCCACTGGTAATAAACAGGGTTTTCAATTTTCACATTTTTTGCCGCTTCGGCTACATTCCCATACTGGGACAAATACTCCTGCTGCGTTTTGATACCGCCTTTTGCCGCTTCGGCGTGTTCTGCAAAATCCGGGAGGGACATAACGCCTTCATAAGGCGAGACGGCGTCCCGCTGATGTGCTTTGGCTTTACCTTGCTCCAACGCGGCAAGCTTTTCCCGGTTCCGTGTAAGCGGATCGTTTGCCTGTAATTCAGCCAGCCTTTTCCGGTACTCTTCCGACGATAGGGAGTTATCCATACGGAGCTTTTCCAGTTCGTTTATATAGGTTGTTTCTTCAGTGCCTCCGATCCGGCTTTTTGCATCCGCCAGCCCGTTGTACTCGTTTTCCTCCCAGGGCTGCCAGTACGGGCGGGTCTGCCAGTTTACAGGCTTCGGCTGACTGGCAAGCTGGGAAGCCGCGTTAGCCGCCTCCATAACCCTTTGCGGAAGCAGGGCCGTATTGACCGCGTTCACCCCGGCGGCAGCGGGCTTTACAGCGCTCTGGGGCCTGGGGATCAGGGCGGACAGGTTTACGGCCGGCTCCCTCGTTGCAACCCCGTACCGCTCCCGCAAAAACTGGTCGGCCTTCTTTTTCCCCTCTTCATTGGAACGAAGCAGGGCATTCATATCAACAGCCATATTTTTCTCCTTATCTTCCTGCATTAAGGATTGACGCAATTCCGCCTCTTGCCACAGCCGCGATACGGTTGGCGGGGTTGGCGTAATAGGCCGCGGCCCGCCCGGTATTGGCAATATCGTCCGATGTCATGTATTTCCGGATCATGGAATCGGTCAAGCCGATCTGCGCGGCGATATTGCTGAAGGAGCTCCCGTCAATATACCCGCTTTCCATCAGGTTTTTCAGGTAATCATAAGCGCTCCTGCCGTCTTTGTCCAACAGGCTCTGCGCCCGTTTGATGTATGCGCTGTTGGAGGAGTTCGACGAACCGGAAGAACTTCTCGCCGCCTGCCGTGCCGCTTCCTCCGCCTGGAGCTGGGCGGCTTTCTGCTGGGCGATCAGCTGGTCGTAATAATTGTTGTTTTCAGCCAGTTTCCCAAGATAAGTGTTGTTCAGGTCGGCAAGCGCGGAATTGTAATCCTGCCGCGCGTTATA
>CACXEO010000042.1 GCA_902766785.1 Oscillospiraceae bacterium
AATACTTCTTCCTCAAGCTATTCGATGCCAGCCGGAGGGACTATGACCGCAACCCCAAATCCCACAGGTTTTGTGATTGAGCCTCATTTATAATCAGACGCCGTTCTGCGATTTTCTGCAGTTTGTATTCGACGGCTGCGGTTTCCGGCTTCATCACCAGAGAAAAACAGGTTTTTATTTGGTAAACGAAACCTATTTTGGGCTTCCCGCCACCGGAGAAGTTGTCCGCAGAGAAGAGGACGCCAATTCGAAGGCGGAGTTCCGGTTTTGATAGGGGGTTGTGGAAAAGGTTTTAAAGCGACATGGTAAAGTGTGAAAGCGCACCTTTTTGTTTACTTTAAAGAGCGGTTTAAGGCCGTAACCGGGCAAAGCCCGAGGGAATACCGGCAAAGCAGATAAACGGCCGGTAGAGTTTAGATCATAATAGAAGCGACTGTGGTTCATCAGAGCATTCGAAGGAGGATTTTACGCCATGACGGATTTTTTTGAACTGCTTCAAAAACGGGAGAGCTGCCGCAGGTATGCGCAGCGCCCGGTAGAGCGGGAGAAGATTGCAGCTTGCCTGAAAGCGGCGGGATTTGCGCCTTCCGCCTGCAACAGCCAGCCCTGGCACTACACCGTGACTGACGACCCAAAGCTGACGGCGCAGATTGCAAAAGCGGTTCAGGGAATTGGGCTAAACAAATTTGCGGAACAGGTTCCTGCGTTTGCTGTGGTGACGGAGGGAAAGGCGAAGCTTCTCGACCGGATTGAGGAACGGAGGGACAGCCAGACCTATGCTCAAATCGATATCGGGCTGTCGGTGGCACATTTTGTCCTGGCTGCCGCCGAGCAGGGCCTTGGCACCTGCATCTTGGGCTGGTATGATGAGGAAACCCTCAAAGGGATTCTACACATTCCGGTGGAGCGAAAGATCCGCCTTGTCCTCTGTATCGGTTATCCAGCTGATGAAACGCCGCGGCAGAAAACCAGGAAGCCGCTCGATGAAATTGCCGACTGGGTGGAGAGCCGGGAATGAACAATGTAGAGTATTTGGATATTTTGGATGAAAGCAACTGCAAAATCGGCGTCTCGTCCCGGGATGAAGCGCATGTAAAGGGGCTTATCCACCGAGTGGCGCACTGCTGGGTGGTGTCCCCCAGAGAAGACGGCTTCTGGGTCTGGTTCCAGCAGCGCGCGTACTCTAAAAGCGACTTCCCGGGTTATTATGATGTTGCCGTGGGTGGGCACGTCGGTGCCGGGGAAAGGGGAGAAACAGCTATAGTACGTGAAATACGGGAAGAAATTGGGTTGCGGGTCACGCCTAATGATTTATGCTACCTTGGTGCGTTCCGAGACGATATCCGCATCGCTGGTTTTGACGACCGGGAACTTGCAGAAGTTTTTCTTTACCTTGACGCCGCGCCTGTTTTCCGGGTAGGGGAAGAGGTGGAGCGGATGGTCTGTCTTTCTCTAAGTGATTTGCTCCGAAAGGAGCGGGGGGAGGCGGCAGCTGTCACCGCATATTCCGTTTCGGGGGAGGCAGTTGAAATTCGGGCTGAAGAATGGTGCCGGCATGACGGGGAAGTGGAACAATTCCTTCTTCCAGCATTAAAGGGTGTTAAATAGGACAGTGAAAAAGGCTGGGAACGGGCGCAACCCGTTCCCAGCCTTTTTGTGTCCGTTTTATTGTACACTTTTGTTGGTATACTGTCATCATAGAAAAGAAATTAATTATGATATCATTCAGAAAGGATGGTTGTTATGGCAGGATACCGCATGCTGACCGTTGGAGGGCATATTGAAGTCTATACCCCGGAGGGGGAGTTCGCTTTTTCTGCCGATACGGTGAAAGAAGCAATGGAGGAGCTCCGCGAGGAATTCGGCGCGCCTACCGCCGCTTAAAATAATCCTTAGGGGCCCCGGCAAGCTTCATCAGGGTGCGCGCAAAGGATTGACGGGATATATTTCCCGCTTCAATAAGAGCAACGCCCATGTCCGCAGCCCGCTGCCTTGTGGGTTCCGGAATTTCCCGGAGCGGGCTCGCGGTGACCAGCACGGGCTTTGCCGTTGACCCGCCAAACCGGCGGGTCAACGTGTCAATTTCGGTGATTGCGAGTACCGAGGGAACGCCGATTTTACAGGAAATAAAGAGCGGCGTAATCCCTTTGACTAGAATATCGTCCACCTCGTTGATGGTGCCAGGGGTTTCCTCCTTGCCGTCCCAGTCTATGATGACGCTGGTTTTTAAATCATCAAAAAAACCGCTGCGCTGGGCGGTGTAGTAGGTGTAAAGCTCCAGCCACACCCCGGCGTCGCTCAAAAGGCGCTTGAAGAGCGGGCTTTTATAGGTGTACCGCACCTTGTCATTTTCCATCCGGTAGCCGTAAATAGCCCCGGCTTCAGCGAGCCGGCTCATAAACCGCGGATTGCAGTGGACGATATTTTTAAAGTTTACGTGGATATGGACCGGTGCGCGGATAGAAAGGGAGGCACGGCTCTCTTCGTCGCCCCCCTTGGCTGCCTGCTGGAAATAGGAAGCCTGCCTGCCCCAGCCGGAAATATCAGCCCGGATGATCTCCCAGACAGCTTCGATGGTCTCGCGGACTTCAGGCTCTTCCAGTTCGGCTGAATAATGCCCGTGACGGATAAAAGAGCCGCCGGCCAGCGCCATGAAATTCTCAACCGAAAGGGCAGGTGCTTCAAAGCCGCCTTCCAGCCCCTCACAGCCGCAGACGTTTACAAAATCCCCCGTGTGGATGTTGAAAAACAGCAGGGGGATTTTTTTGCGTGCGCAGAGCATCCCGGCAGAGACGAGCAGCAGGTCGGTCCCGCCGGTTACGTCGCAGACGCAGCCGTTGAACCGCTGCGTAATTTCGTCCAGCACCTTTTCAATTTGGTTCACGTCGTCGGTGCGGATTTCATAAAAATGAAGTTTTGCGGCAAGTCCTTTCTGGCTGAAAAAGCGCCGGGTATTTTCCTGCCGCGCCGCCGTCATCAGCCGCGCATCACCGATATAGACCACCTGCTTTGGACGAAAAGCCGCAGCCGTGTAGATGTTTTCGACCGGTTCCTTGTCAAAAAGCTCCACTAAAGTTTCCAAGCGCTCACCTCCGCATGGCTTTTGCTGCTTTTATGATACAGGATTTTGTGCCGCCTGACAAGGCCTTGGGATATCCTGTTTGCGCTTATGTACAAGCCGTTGGTTTTCGTCATAAAGGCGGGTAAAACTGGCCCCTCTTTCCTTTTTCCCCTAAATGGGGTATGATTAAGTTGCAACATATAAATCATCCGTAATGAAAGGGGTAAGATTTCAATGGCAGAATTATTATACCAGGGGCATGGCAGCCTCCGCTTTCAGACGAACAAAAGAACGGTTATTTATCTGGACCCTTACGCAGGCGAAGGGTACAATTTACCTGCCGACCTTGTATTGGTCACGCATGATCATCATGACCACAATGTTATAACGCTTCCCGCCAAAAAAGAGGATTGCGCGGTGATTACCTATGCAGAAGCACGGACTGCCGCGGGTTATCAAAAATTTACGGTCAAAGACGTGGAAATAGAAGCGGTCCCTGCCTATAACGGCCACCATGACCAGGGTGAGTGCGTGGGCTACCTTCTGCGGTTTGACGGCCTGTGTGTTTATGCCTCCGGAGACACCTCGAAAACGGACTGGATGAAAACGGCGCCCGCGCTCCATATTGATTACGCGTTTTATCCTATTGACGGTATCTATAATATGGACGCCGCGGAAGCGTCGGAATGTGCGGCGCTGGTTGGCGCCCGTCACAGCATCCCGATTCATATGAAGCCGGGCGGCCTGTTCGACCGGGCTATGGCTGAAACGTTTTCTTCTTCCGGCAGGATCATAGTGGAACCCGGCGAAACGCTGCCTTTGTAAAAACTTAACGTTCCCTCTTCCGCGCTTTCTAGAAATATGTTACAATAATGCCTGTCTTCCATTTCTGTGGAGAACACTGTAATATGGTGATTGAGAATTACAGAACTGTTTTTTCGTTTTGAGCGGCATGTGAAACATTTTACGTTTTATAGCAATCACACAGTGCTTGGCATTGCTTGAAATCCGCTCCAATGGTTTTCAGGTGAAACGAATTATTTTCAGAAAGCAGGGATTGAGTGGCTCAAATGGCTTTGGGCTCCAAAGAGGAGCGCAGATCTTTTTATAAGTCGGTCTTTTTGCTGGTGCTGCCCATGGCGCTCCAGAATTTAATCAACGTGGCGGTTACTTCGGCGGACGTTTTGATGCTGGGGAGCGTGGGGGAAATTGTCCTCTCGGCGTCCTCATTGGCAGGGCAGGTCCAGTTTGTCATGACGCTGATCTTTTTCGGGCTCACCTCGGGCGCGGCGGTCCTGACCGCCCAATACTGGGGAAAAGGGGATACCAAAACCATAGAAGAGGTCATTGGAATTGCCATGCGGTTTTCCATTTTGGTTGCCCTTTTGTTCACTGTGGTGGTAGAGTTTTTTCCAGCCCAGGTCATGTCGATTTTTACGGCGGAACAGCCCGTAATCGACGAAGGTGTAAAGTATTTGCAGATTGTGGCGGTTTCTTACCTTTTAACTTCGGTGACAATGGTTTACCTCAACATCATGAGGAGTGTGGAGAGGGTTGTTATCTCAACTGTTGTTTACCTTTGCTCCCTTGTCTGTAACGTACTCATCAACAGCGTTTTGATTTTTGGCCTGCTTGGGTTTCCAAAACTTGGAATCCAAGGCGCTGCAATTGGTACAGTTGTTGCCCGGGTGCTGGAGTTCACCATCACCTTGATTTATTCCAGGCGGAAGTCGAACCCGGTTCGTCTTCGCTTCAGAAGCCTGTTTGTTCACAATAAGATTTTGTTTCGGGATTTTCTGCGTTTCTCTATTCCGGTTACCCTCAATGAACTGATGTGGGGGCTGGGCGTTTCGATGAACTCGGTTATTATCGGCCATTTGGGGAGTTCGGTGGTTGCGGCAAACTCGGTCGCACAGGTCACCCGCCAGCTGGCGACGGTTGTGGCGTTCGGTATTGCGAATGCCACGGCAATCCTGATCGGAAAGGCAATTGGAGGGAACCTGTATGACAAGGCGCGGCTTTATGCCAAACGTTTTGTGCGCCTTACCCTGATTTTCGGGGGAATCGGCGCCGTGGTGGTTCTGGGGGTTGCCCCCGTCGCCTTGGCGCTGATGAATCTCTCTGCCGACGCGCAAGGATATCTTGTCATTATGATGGGGGTTATGTCCTATTTTGTCTTTGCGCAGGCTTTCAACACCACAGCGATTGTCGGTATTTTCCGCGCGGGTGGGGACACCAAGTTCGGCCTGTTTCTCGACGTAGCCACCATGTGGGGCGGCTCCATTCTGATGGGTGCGCTCTGCGCCTTTGTTTTCCACTGGAGTATCCCTTGGGTCTATGTGGTGTTGATGAGCGATGAAATCATCAAAATCCCCTTTACGGCCTGGCGGTATAAGAGTGAGAAGTGGCTGCGCAATGTCACGCGGGATTTTGGGTGAAATGGGAGCTAGTAGTTTGTATTGGGGCTTTATTCGAGTACATATTGAAAAGAAAAATTTTTTTGTTATAATAATATCAAAGCCGGAATTGGCTGCCGCCGGGCAGCCGGTTCCAATCTGGCGTCAGACCGCTGCACCGTAGGCCGTTGTGGTGCAGCAGCCTGGCGCTTTTTAAATGGAGGAAAAAATGAATCGGGAACAACTGTTGTCGGCTCGGCCGCTAAAACTATTTGTGCGTTATGTCTCACTGAATGTGGCCAGTATGCTGGGGCTTTCCCTTTACATTCTGGCAGACACTTATTTTATTGCAAACAGTGTCGGGAGCGAAGGCTTGACTGCACTCAATCTCGTTCTGCCCATCTACAGCGCAATCAACGGGCTGGGCCTGATGCTCGGTATGGGCGGGGCGACCCTTTATTCCCTTTTGCTGGGCGGCGGAGATTCGGAAAAAGGCGGGCGTGTCTTTACCCGCACGGCCATGGCAACCGCGGTGTTTGCAGCTTTGCTGGCCGGTGCGGGGTTTCCCTCGGCATACCCGCTGGCAGAACTGCTTGGCGGAACAGGGCAGGTTCTTGACTACGCCGGACAGTACCTGCAGGTAATTTTTGCTTTCTCTCCCGCATTCCTTACAAATAATCTGCTTGTTTGCTTTGTCCGCAACGACGGGAATCCGAATCTCTCCATGGCGGCAATGTTGATTGGGTCTTTGAGCAATATCGCGTTAGATTATGTTTTGGTTTTCCCCCTTGGAATGGGGATGTTCGGCGCCGCACTGGCAACCGGGCTTGCCCCGGTTCTGGGGATTATCACCTGCTCCCTCCATTTCCTGCGCGGGCACAGCCGCTTTAAGTTTACACGCGGCGGCTTGCAGGCGGGGGAAGTGAAAAAGGTGTTTTCGCTTGGGCTTCCCTCCCTGGTCAACGAGCTTTCATCCGGGCTTGTGATTTTGGCGTTTAATTTTGTCATCCTGTCGATTACCGGAAACACCGGGGTTGCCGCTTATGGAATTGTGGCAAACCTCGCTTTGATTGCCATAGCTGTTTTCACTGGGGTCGCGCAGGGGATGCAGCCGCTTTTGAGCGTTTACCACGGTGCGGGAAAAAAACGGCGGATCCGGAGCGTCCTCCGGTATGGGATTTTAACAGCCCTTATTTTGGGCGGATTGTTTTATTTGATCGGGTTCCTTTTTCCTGATCCGATCATCGCGGCTTTCAACCGTGACGGCGGCCCTGTTCTGGCGGCGACGGCGAAAGAAGGGATACTCCTTTATTTTATATCGTTCCTGCCCGCGGGCGCCAACCTGGTATTCGTTTCTTTTTTCTCTTCGGTTGCGCATCCGGTGCCCTCCTTTTTTCTTTCGATCAGCAGGGGATTTCTCTTTGTTCTGCCATTTCTGTTTATTCTGTCCACTTTTTGGGGGCTGACCGGAGTCTGGTGGTGCGTTCCTCTGGCAGAAACGCTGACTTTCGCTGCCGGACTTATACTTTTGCTGTGGTATAGGAAAAAAGAAGGCGTTCCCAGCGTTTGACTTTAAAGATTGAACGCGCTATAATGCGATTAAAAAGAGGGGAAGGCGTTTTTCCCCGGAGTGTGTAATTTAATCCTCTTAAAAAAAGGAAACGTGAAAGCAAACGGTTCTGCGGCCGATGTTTTTTGTGGAATGGACAGGGCTTTCAGATCCTGTGCGTTTATTATTTTATGATGCGGGCAGGCTGTCTGCGCCATGGGCTGTATGGCGTTTAGAGGCTGCTTTTTGTCCCCGGGTATAGTGAAGCTTTGTTTTCCTGACATATTTAGCAGCTTTATTTTGCCTTCAAGCCGTTTTTAAAAGAGATTGTTGGAAAACCGTGCCGCTTGAATTGTTATGGTTATAGACAAACGGCGGTCGGCAGAGTCCTATCTGTGTCTAAGGGAAAAGTATATTGAACAGAGCAGCGTCAACGGTTAAAGTTTATGGAAAATACAGCAAACGAAAAAGCGATGAAATGGAGAATTTTATGATGAAAACAGTTCCGCTTCCATTTGGTGATCAAACGCTTTCCTGCACCCTGCCGGAGGAAAAGCTCCGGGGCGTTCTTGTTTCTTCTCTGCACAGCTACCGGTCGGAGCTGAGTGAGGGGGAACTGGTGGAACAGGCGCTGCGGCAGCCTATCGGTTCCCGCCCTCTCGCCGAATTGGCAAGGGGCTGCAAAAAGGTGGTGCTCATTGCAAGCGACCACACCCGCCCTGTACCAAGCAAGCTGCTGATCCCCCCTATGCTGCGGGAAATCCGCAGGGGCAACCCTGAAGCGGAAGTCACCATTTTGGTGGCGACCGGCTGCCACCGCAATATGACAGAGGAAGAAAAACTCTATAAATTTGGCCCGGAGATTCTTGAAAGTGAAAAAATCGTTGTACACGACTGTGACGATGAGGGGAATTTAATTGATCTTGGCAAACTTCCCTCCGGCGGGGCGCTCACTTTAAACCGCTTGGCGGTGGAGGCAGACCTGCTGGTTTCGGAGGGGTTTATCGAACCCCACTTTTTCGCCGGGTTTTCAGGCGGACGCAAAAGCGTCCTGCCGGGTGTTGCCGGAAGGAAAACGGTTGTGGCAAACCACTGCGCCGCCTTTATTGACGATCCGCGTTCCCGCACCGGAATTCTGGAAGGGAACCTGATCCACCGCGATATGCTCTATGCCGCCAAACGGTGCGGGCTTGCGTTCATCCTCAACGTGGTGCTCAATTCCGATAAGAAGGTCATCTATGCTGTGGCGGGCGGTTGTGAAGAAGCGCACCGGGCAGGGGTAGAATTTCTTTCCAGCCTTTGCGGTGTAAAAGCCGTGCCGGCGGATATTGTTGTATCGACCAACGGCGGGTATCCGCTCGACCAGAATATCTACCAGGCCGTCAAGGGAATGACGGCAGCGGAGGCTACTGTAAAGGAAGGCGGCGCTATTTTAATGCTCGCAAAGTCGAACGACGGACACGGCGGCCAGGTGTTTTATGATACTTTCGCTCAGGAAAAGAACCTTGACGCCATGATGGCCCGCTTTCGGGCAACCCCTGCGGAGGAAACCATCCCCGACCAGTGGCAGTCGCAGATTTTTGCACGGGTTTTGCAGAAAGCGGCAGTCCTTTACCTTTCTGACGCGCCGGATGAGATGGTGCGTGCCCTTCACATGATCCCGGTTCACTCGGTGGAAGAAGGGCTTGAGAAGGCTCGAGGGCTCCTTAAAAAGCCGGACGCCTCTGTTACGGTGATCCCGGACGGCGTTTCAGTCATTGTGGAAGAACAGGGGGCTGCGCAATGAAAAAAGCGATTGTCATCCCGGACTCTTTTAAAGGTACTTTAAGTTCGAGCGAAATCTGTGAAATTATGACAGGGGCGGTCAAAGGGCAGTTCCAGGATTGCGAAATCATAGCCGTTCCGGTTGCAGACGGCGGAGAGGGAAGCGTTGATTGTTTTCTCACCGCGCTTGGCGGGGAAAAGGTGACGCTGACGGTCACCGGGCCGTATTTCAAGCCAATGGAAGCTTATTACGGGCTGATCGACGGTGGAAAAACCGCTGTAATTGAAATGGCGGCCTGCGCGGGCCTTCCCCTTGTTGAAGGAAATAAAAACCCGGAAAAAACAACAACTTACGGGGTTGGGGAATTAATCCTTGACGCGGCGAAACGGGGCTGTAAAAAAATGATCGTCGGGCTGGGCGGTTCCTGTACCAACGACGGCGGCGTGGGTGCAGCGGCAGCCGCTGGCATCCAGTTTTACAACGGCGCTGGGGAATCATTTGTGCCGGTCGGCGGAACGCTTTCAGAGATTGAGCGGATCGACGTATCAGGAAGAAACGCCGTTCTGGATGGAATTGAAATCATTACCATGTGCGACATTGATAACCCCTTTTATGGCGAAAACGGTGCGGCCTATATATTTGGGCCGCAAAAGGGAGCGGATAATGGAATGGTCCGCCGCCTTGACAACGGCCTGCGGCACCTCTGCGGCCGCATTGCGGATCATTTGGGGCTCGACCTCAGCGCGGTTCCCGGCGGGGGTGCGGCAGGCGCGATGGGCGCCGGGATGATCGCCTTTTTTGGTTCCCGCCTCCAGATGGGGATCGAAACTGTGCTGGATACAGTCGGCTTTGATAAAATGATGTGCGGCGCGGATGTGGTTTTCACCGGCGAAGGGAAGATGGATTCCCAGAGCCTGCGGGGTAAAGTGGTCATTGGTGTATCACGGCGGGCGCAGAAGGCCGGAGTACCGGTTGTGGTCATTGCCGGCGGCCTGGATGAAGGGCTGGAACCCGCCTATGAAATGGGGGTTTCCGCGGCTTTTTCGATTAACCGCCTGCCGCAGGATTTTTCGGTCAGCCGTTATGCGAGCCGGGAAAATATGAAATTTGCCATGGAGAATATTGTGCGGCTCTGGAAGGCTGCGTCTAAGGGAGAATAATGCGTGGACGGCAAAATACGGAGCAATATTAAAACAGGCGCGCTGGTTGACATCGTCCTCAAAAAGGATCAGCCTACAGGTAAGCTCACCCGCGGCCGGGTCGGACGAATCCTGACCAACAGCAGAACCCATCCCCATGGGATTAAGGTGATGCTGCAGGATGGCCAGGTTGGCCGGGTACAGGTGATTGTAGAGGAGGAAGAAAAGAAATGAATTTGTTTGTCTGCTATCCCAAATGCACCACCTGCCAGAAGGCGGAAAAATGGCTGAGGGAAAAGGGGATATCTTTTGAAACCAGAAATATTAAAGAGCAAAACCCCACGGTAGAAGAACTGCGTGCGTGGCACCTGAAAAGCGGCCTGCCGCTGAAACGTTTTTTCAACACCTCCGGGCTTGTCTACAAATCGCTGGGGCTTTCCGCAAAGCTTGCAGGGATGACGGAAGACGAGCAGTACGCCCTGCTTGCAACTGACGGAATGCTGGTCAAACGTCCGATTATTGTGACGGATGGCGCCGTGCTGGTCGGATTCAAGCAGGCCGAATGGGAGAGCGCTCTGTAACAAAAAGGAGATTCCGATGATATACCGTCTGGCTGTTTTAAAAGACCTTGAAACTCTTGCTTCCCATGACCGTTGGATTTCAAAAAAGGAGCTCCAAGGTGTTATAGCGCGCGGCAGGGTTTTAGTGGCGGAGGAAAACGGCGTATTCGCCGGATGGCTCCGCTACGGCCTTTTCTGGGATGAAATCCCTTTTATGAACATGCTTCGCTTTAAAGAGGAGTACCGTGGAAAAGGTTACGGCCGGGAACTGGTTACCTTTTGGGAAAGCGAAATGAAAAAAGAGGGGTTTTGTACCGTTATGACCTCAACCTCATCCGCTGAAGGGGCGCAGCATTTTTACCGGAAGTTGGGCTATTCAGAAACTGGGGGGTTCCTGCCGGAGGGCGAGCCGTTTGAGCTTCTTTTTATGAAGCGCCTTGGCTAAATAAAATATGACCGTTAAAAATGCACAGAACAAAATTGTGATATTTTTAACGGGGTATTGCGCAAACCGTGTGGGACGATAAACTACCTTACAATAGTTTCCTGTCACTGTCACACGAAGTTTAACTATGAAGTTGATATAATAAGACATTGGTGGTAAAAATGTATTTTGATGAATTAGAACTCGGAATGACTGTAGATACAGCTCATGCAGTTATTGAAAAAGAAAAGATGTTAGCTTTTGCCCATGATTATGATAATATACCGCTTCACACCGATGAGGAATACGCTAAGGGTACTCCGTTCGGCCAATTAATCGCGCCCGGTATAATGTCTTTTATGTCTGTCTGGGCAAAGTATCTTGAAGTTGACTTTTTCGGAGAGGAATTACTTGCGGGAAAGTCTACTAAAATTGAATGGCTGAAGCCGGTTTATGCTGGCGATATTCTCACAGGTAAAGCAACCATAACCAAACTTGTAAAACGAAATGAAAAGAACGGCCTTGTCGAAGTTTCGATCGATGTTTACAATCAAAATAGTGAACTTGTACTGAAAGATAAGACGGAAGCTATCGTAAAATGCGAAACAATAGGCACTGTACGCTAATGGAGATTGGGTGAACAAATGAAAAAGACCTATATCACTTCTATGCCGAATCATATCGGTGCGTTTTTAAAAGCTAGTAAGTGCCTTTCTGTTTTGGAGATAAATATAACCCGCGTAAGTTACAATAAGGCGGTTGATTCCCATACGTTGTTTATTGATGCCGAAGGTACAGAAGAACAATTGAAAAAAGCGGATATCGAACTCGAAAAGATCGGGTACCTGCAAAGCGACGCGAATAAAAAAAGCGTTGTTCTAATTGAGTTTTGTCTTGAAGATATCCCCGGCAGCGTTACAAATGTTTTGACGCTTATCAATGATTTCAATTTTAATATTTCATATATCAGTTCTCAGGAAAACGGCACAGGCTATCAGCTCTTTAAAATGGGCTTATTCGTTGAGGATTTTGATAAAATATCTGAATTTTTGAAAGAAGCCGAAAAACTATGCAAGGTTCGGGTTATTGATTATAACAGTTTGGAAAAGGTTTACGATAACGGTATTTTTTATAACACTTATGTTATGGGGCTATCGCAAACAATGGGGCTTTCGGAAGATATCAGCCGTGAATTATTGGTTTATGTAAACCTTGCAATGCAAACACTTGACGAGCAAGGGCTATCACCGTATAGAACATTTGACAGCATAAGTAAGTTTGCCGAACTGCTCGGTGCTTCAAAAGGGAAAGCCTTTGCGCCGAGAATAAGCACGCATAAAGTTTCCGATAATACAGAAATCACTCTGATAGAGCCACCTTGTGGGAGTAATACAATTATCATAAGAAGTAATGACAAGGTGCTATTTGTGGATAGCGGATATGCTTGTTACAGCGATGAAATGCTTGAAGTTTTCAGAAAGATGATTCCTGATTTTGAAAATATTAAGAAAACCATTCTCGTAACACACGCTGACGTTGACCATTGCGGTTTGCTGTCGCTTTTTGATGAAGTTATAGCCAGTCCCAAAACGGCGCTTTGTCTAAAGAATGAATACCTTGGGAATGATGGGTATCGAGAGAAAAATCCTCTTCATAAGCCATATATTAATATTTGTAAAGTTCTCACTTCTTACAAAGCTACCAATCCCGGCAAAATTACAACGCAATGGAATGATATTGAGAATTTGACAGAGCCTCTTACACAAATCGGATTTTTCGATTTTGAAGAGTTGCACTTTGAGGTTTACGAAGGAAAAGGCGGACATTTGCCTGGCGAGATCGTTTTGATTGACTATACACATCACATAGCTATCACAGGTGATATTTATATTAATGTTCATGGATTGACACAGGAGCAGGCCAAATATAATCAGTATGCACCAATTTTAATGACCTCCGTTGATACTGATCCAAAATTATGCGCAGAGGAAAGAAAGGCAATTATGCAAAGACTTGGCGTTGGAAAATGGCAGATATTTGGCGCCCATGGATTCAAAATGGACTATTCGGTTAATTCGTAATTAAATTGGTAATTTGAATTTTTAGTATATCACTTGACAAATCAAAAGAAAGAAAAGGTTCGCCGACGGCGAACCTTTTCTTTTTTGGTTATGAGCGGGTTTGGGTTACCGCTCAACTGTGTGTATACTTACAAGTGTGGTGTCGGTTTTTCTTAAGGGGAAACAAAAGTTTTATTTTAAGTCTCTCCGAAGGAAATAATAATCGAAAATCCAGTGTTGTTTTTTATTTTCGGCTTTTGTAAAATCTTTTTGAAGGAATTGTGAAAAATCATCTTGCGAGTTGGTGTGTAATATGTTAAAATAATAACGCTGTGTTCTGTAAAAGAGCCGCAGCACTCTGGAGAGTCCCTGAAAAGGGCGCCGAAGGTGTACGGGAAACGGGTTAAAAGGTTTCCCAATCTCTCAGGCAAAAGGACAGAGCAGTTATAATATGCTTGTGTCTTTTCTCTGCCTTTCCGCGCATATGCGGACCCCACAGCAACGGCGGAATAAGATTCAGGCAAGAATATTAAGCCTGAAATGCCCTCCGCTTAAATGCCGGAGGGCTTCCTTTTTGCTGTAAAGAATATTTGAGAAAAGAAAGAGGAATGAAACATGTGGGATCAGTTTACAGCGGCACTTAAATGGGTGAATGACCAGGTTTGGGGAATCCCCCTGATTGTGTTGATTCTCGCGGTCGGGATTTACCTGACCATCCGTGTGCGTTGCCTGCAGATTCGCCACCTGCCCCGCGCACTCAAATTTATGGTACATAACGAAGAAGGCGGCGCGGGCGAAGTCAGCAGCTTCGGTGCGCTCTGTACCGCCCTTTCCGCTACTATTGGGACGGGGAATATCGTTGGAGTGGCAACTGCCCTGGTCGCCGGCGGCCCCGGCGCGCTTTTCTGGATGTGGATCGCCGCCTTTTTCGGGATGGCGACTAAATATGCCGAAGGCGTTCTGGCGATCAAGTACCGCCACGTTGATGAAAACGGACATGTCCTGGGCGGCCCTTTTTATTACATTGAAAAAGGGATGGGTCCCAAGTGGAAATGGCTGGCGAAAATATTTGCGTTTTTCGGCGTAGGCGTCGGCCTGTTCGGAATTGGCACCTTTACCCAAGTCAATGGGATTTCCTCGGCGGTCAACAACTTTTTTGACCCGAATAACGGCTGGGGGATTGACCTTTTCGGCAAGACCTATTCCTGGACAGTCATCATTACGGGGATTCTGCTGACGCTGTTCGTGGGACTTGTCATCATCGGCGGAATCAAACGAATTGCGAATGTTTCGCAGGTCGTCGTCCCGTTTATGTCGGTCTTATATGTGGTTTTTGCCCTGGCCCTCCTCTTTTTCAATGCTGAAAAAATCCCGGGCGCTATCGTAGAAATTATTGAGAGTGCGTTCGGGCTCCGCGCGGCCGCTGGAGGTGCGCTGGGTGCGGTTATTATTTCAATGCAGAAGGGGATTGCCCGCGGTATCTTTTCGAACGAGGCCGGGCTTGGTTCTGCCCCGATCGCGGCGGCCGCTGCGAAAACCAAGGAACCGGTTCGGCAGGGCCTTGTCTCAATGACCGGTACTTTTATTGATACCATCATCATCTGCACCATGACCGGGTTGTGCATTGTCATTACCGGTTCTTGGAATATCGGGCTGGAAGGGGTTGCGGTGACTACAAATGCCTTCCAGACCGGAATGCCTTTCTGGCCCCCCGAAGTAAGCTCGTTTATTTTAATGCTCTGCCTGGTCTTTTTTGCTTTTACCACTATCCTGGGCTGGGATTATTACAGTGAACGTTGTCTGGAATACCTGGTAAACGGCAGGCGGAAAGTAGTATCTGTTTACCGTTGGATTTATATTCTGGCCATTTTTATTGGCCCCTACATGACGGTTGAGGCGGTCTGGGTCATTGCCGATATTTTTAACGGCCTGATGGCGTTGCCCAACCTGGTCGCCCTGATTGCTTTAAGCGGCATCATTGCAAAAGAGACAAAGAAATATTTTTCCAAGGACAAAGAACTTCGAAAGCTGGAAAAAGCGGCTGTAAAGACGGCAGACGCCTGATGAAACGGGCCCCTCAAAAGAGAGGCCCGTTTTCAGCTTACCTTGTCAAACTTTTTTCGCAGCTTTTCTAGGGCTTTTTTCTCAATCCTACTCACGTAAGAGCGGGATATATCCAGTTTGACGGCAACCTCGCGCTGGGTCAGCGGCTTCTGCCCGCCAATTCCGTAGCGGAGCAGGATGATCCGCTGTTCCCGCGGAGAAAGTGTATCCCGGATGTATTTGTGCAGCTGCTGGGTTTTGAACTTCAGGTCGAGGTCATCTATAATGCTGTCGTCCTCGGCAAAGATATCCATCAGGGTCAGTGCATTCCCGTCTTTGTCGGTGTCAATGGGGTCGTTGATATAAACATCTCCCGCCGTCTTTTTGAGGTTGCGGAAATACATGAGGATTTCATTTTCAATACACCTGGAAGCGTAGGTCGCAAAACGGGTGCCCTTTTCATATTTAAAGGTGTTGACAGCCTTGACCAGACCGATGCTTCCGATTGAGATCAGGTCGTCCTGATCGTTGGAAGAAGCGTAATATTTTTTGATGATGTGGGCGACCAGCCTTAAGTTGTGCTCAATCAGCTCATTGCGCGCGGCCTTGTCCCCGGCTGCCATTCGTTCAAAGCATTCCTGTTCCCGTTTGGGGGAGAGCGGCTTGGGAAACGAGCCATGGCCTTCTACGTGGAGCGCAAAGTAGAGCAAATTGGAACAGATTAACGATAACAGCATTGTAAACATAGGTAACACATCCTTCCGTTTCTAAGTGTATGAGGGGAGGGTGTGTTTTTTGTCTGTCCAGCTTACGGGAAATAAACTCTTCCTGCATCAGCACGCAAAAACGGCTTCGCGGTTTACAGCGAAGCCGTTTTTGCCCCTTTCGGGAATGGTTTATATCATGGGAGAAGCCTGGCGTTTTTTAAAGACTGTCCGGTACAGCGCCATAAAGAAGGAGAAAATGATAACGGCTATGGCGGTGAGAGCGAACAGCGTAAAATATAACCCTTTTTTCATGATAAGTCCTTTCTTTTATTCTTGCTCTACAATTTTATAATAAGCTTTGGCAGTCAAGTTGTATACAATGAAGTAGACGACTGCAAAGAGGAGGATGGAAGCAGCGGTGCAGGCGGCGAAGAGCCAGAGGTTGGTCAAACCAAAGATCAACAGAATCCTTTTGATTACATTGAACGCAACAGCTACATGCACAATTGCGACGATTAACGGGAGGAAGAAGACCATGAGAACCTGTTTGTGGATGGTTTTTTTGACCTCTTTTTTGCTTAATCCCACTTTTTGCATGATTTCAAACCGGTCGTGGTCGTCATAACCCTCTGAAATCTGCTTGTAATAGATAATCAGGATGGCGGCCATCATAAATAATGTCCCCAGGAAAACCCCTAAGAAAAGGAAACCGCCGTAGGTGCCGTACCAGTCCTCCCGGATTGCCGCAAGTGAACTGCAGCTTGAATAGGGCAGCTGGCTGCGGACCGCCTCATACATTTCATTAGAAGCGTCGAGAACCGTTTGGTCCTCACCGACGATATTGAAGCCCACGTAGGATGACAGCTCATTGGTCATGCCTGAAATATCTGTGCCGGGGTAAAACGCCTGCACCATATTTGCAAGGGCGGCTTCATCCTTGACGATTAGAATATATTGGTCGTAATAAGGGTAATCGGTTTTTTCAATGAACGGGAGACTTTCCAGTTCCTTGGTAATGTGATAACTGAGACTACCGACTTGAAGGGCGGTTTCCCCATAGGTGCCGGAGTATTTGAAAATCATCACTTCGTTGTCCGCCAGGGACAGGCTGGTTCCCTCCATTTTGTTGTAATCGCTCAGGGGGATGAACGTGATCTCAGTGTAGGTGTCGTTCCCATAGGCGCTGTCGTCCCCGGTAAAAAACTCGGTGCCGCGCCGGCCAGCCCGGATGGTAAGCAACCTGTATTCCAGCCGGTCATCAATAGTGATGTCATATTTCGACTGAATCTGGCTGATGACCCGGCTTAATTTTTCCTGTCCTTCCTTTACGGTGTAGCCGGTCCCCTCGTCGTTCGTCGAATCGCTGAGGGATACGATAAAATTCCGGGGATAATTTGCTTCGAGCATATCCTCCTGCCCGATATAGAGGGAGACGGTAGTTGAGACGGTGACTAGCACCATAGTGCTGAGGATACAGATGTTGGCAAGGCCGACCGCGTTTTGTTTCATCCGGTAGATCATGCCGGAGACCGAAATAAAATTATTCGGCCGGTAATAAAAGGCCTTGTTCTTTTTTAAAAGCTTTAAAACGGCTATGCTTCCAGCGGTAAAAAGGCAGTAGGTGCCGATGATTACAGCGAGGACCGCCACAAAAAAGAGGGCGAGCGCGTCCATAGGGGATTCCACCCGTATGGCGATTCCATAGCCCAGTCCGAGCGCGATAAAGCCGATGATGGTGAGAACCCACTTGGTTTTGGGCTCCCGTTCGCCGTGTTCACCGCCCCGCAGGAGGGTGATGGGGTTCGCCAGCTTGATCTGCCACAGGTTTGACAGCAGGGTGAGAAAAAAGATTACAATAAATAAAACAATTGTAATGACAATAACGTCCGGCGATATGGTAAACGCAATGGGCGTTTCAATTTTAAGGAGGGCCAGTAAGGACAGGAACAAGAGCTTTTCAATTAGCATCCCGCCGAGTACGCCGATGGTCAGGCTAATAACTGCTGTAAAAATGACTTCAAAAAACAATACTTTTGCAATGTGCTTTTTCTCCATCCCGAGGATGCTGTATAGCCCCAGCTCCTTTTTGCGCCGTTTGATGAGGAAGCTGTTGGTGTAGAATAAAAGCGCCGTGGCGAAAATACCGATGACAATGACTCCCAGCCTGAACAGTACCTGAACGCTGGCACCGCCGGGCAGTTCACCCAATCCGGGGTTTTGCGCCAGAGAGAACATGGAATAAAAGGTCACGATTGTAAAAATGCTCGACAGGATGTAGGGAAGGTAGGTTCTTGCGTTTTTCCGCAGGTTTGAGGCCGCGAGCTTTGGGTAAAACGTGCTATTCAACGCCGGCACCCCCTGTGGTCAGCACCGTGAGCGTGTCTGAAATTTTCTGGTAAAGCTCGTCGTTCGTCATTCCGCCGCGGTAAATCTGGTGGAACACCTCGCCGTCCTTGATGAATAAAACCCGTCCGGCGTGGCTGGCGGCCATGGTGGAGTGGGTGACCATAAAAATGGTCTGACCCTCCGCATTGATGTCTGCAAACATCTGGAGCAGATGGGTGGACGCTTTGGAGTCGAGCGCGCCGGTCGGTTCGTCAGCAAGAATAATCCGCGGATAGGTGATAAGGGCACGAGCTACGGCAACACGCTGCTTCTGGCCGCCGGAAATCTCATAAGGGTATTTTTGCAGGATATCGCTGATGCCCAGCTTTTTCGCAAGGGGGATGAGGCGGCTGTTCATCTCCTGGAACTGGGTGCGGGAGAGAACCAAGGGGAGAAAGATATTATCCTGGGCCGAGAAATTGTCCAAAAGGTTAAAGTCCTGGAAAACGAACCCCAGGTGGTTCCGGCGGAAAGCGGAAAGCTCGCTGTCTTTGATGGCGACAATGTTTTTCCCTTCAAGCAGCACCTCGCCGCTGGTCGGCTTATCCAGAGAGGCCAGTATATTCAGCAGGGTGGTTTTGCCGGAACCGGATTCGCCCATAATGGCGACGTATTCACCTTCCTCAACTGAGAAAGAGACGTCTGACAGGGCCTGTACCTTATTTCCCCCAAACCGGGTTGTATAAATTTTTTTAAGATTTCGCACCTCTAAAAGCGGCATCATTATTTCCTCCAATATTTCGTTTACTGTATTCAGTATAAACGAGAAGTCCTGCCGTTTCCATAGCTTTTGCTTACATTTTTAGGACTCAACCTTACATTTTGGTAAGGTTTGCGGGCTTAAAAAACGGACGGCGATGCTCCGCCGTCCGTCTTAATATTCCCACGCCCGCAGGCGGAGGGTCATTCAATTTCTATTTTGTCCCGTGACAGGTCTATGAATACCTTGGTGCCGTCGCCGGGGCTGGACGCAATCCGGATTGTATGGCCGAGCTTACCTAAAATTTCACGGCAGAGATAAAGGCCGATCCCAGTCGACTTTTTGTCCATCCGCCCGTTATAGCCGGTAAAACCCCGCTCAAAAATGCGCGGGATGTCTTCAGGATGAATGCCGATTCCGGTATCTTCAATAATCAGTGTTTTCCGCCCGCCGGGCGCCATCCGGATGGAAACGCTTCCCTTCGGTGTGTATTTTAAAGCGTTTGACAAAAGCTGTTCCAGCACAAAGACCAGCCACTTTTCATCGGTCAGGACACGGCAGGAAAAATCCTCCAGTTTCAGGGCTATTTTTTTATGGATAAAGACAACCGAATATTTTTTGACTGCCTGCCGGACTAGGTCCTCAAGCGGATACTCAGCCAGCGTCAGGTCACTTGACATGCTTTCAAGCCGCAGGTATTGCAGAACCATTTCAACATATTGTTCAATCTTAAAAAGCTCCTGTTCCAGCTCCGGCACAAACGGAGCCCCCGCCTCGCTCTGCAAAAGAAGCCGCATAGCGGAAATCGGCGTTTTGATTTGATGCGCCCAGAGGGTGTAATAGTCCACCATTTCAGAATGCCGGCTGTCCGCTTGGGAAACCAGTTCTTTTCTGTCGCTGTACAGGGTGTCCAATAGATCCCGGTAATCCCGCTCAATTAAA
Organism: Oscillospiraceae bacterium; assembly: GCA_902766785.1. Taxonomy (GTDB): domain Bacteria; phylum Bacillota; class Clostridia; order Oscillospirales; family Ruminococcaceae; genus Metaruminococcus_A. The sequence goes on from CACXEO010000042.1 coordinate 19,732, forward strand.
TGCCCGGGTTCCGGCAGCCGTTCCAGCGTAACCGAAATGTTGTTGAGAGCATCCCGCAGGAGAACGTGCTTTTTATAGTACTTTAAAAAGTCATAAGCAACAACGGCGGCAAGAGCGACGAGGGAGAGCAGGGCGGCGTATAAATAGGCCTCCAGGTTGAGCCGGTAGAGCGCGTAGACTACAAAGAAAATCAGGAGGAAAACGGTATAAGCTATAATGCTCTTCAGCCGGTAACGCAGGTAGGGGAAAAGGATGCGGTAAAGCGGCTCATTTTGTTTCATCTTCATCCCCCAGTAAATAGCCGAGGCCCTTTTTGGTCCGGATAAAGTTATTCAGCCCCAGTTCGCTGAGTTTACGGCGCAGCCGAGTGACGTTGACCGTTAGGGTATTGTCGTCAATAAAACTGTCGTTATCCCAAAGATGCCGCATAATCGCGTCCCGTGAAACCGCTTCTCCCCGGTTTTCAAACAGGAGCTGCAAAATTTTAAATTCGTTTTTGGTCAGGTCCATTTTTTCATCCCGGTAAGAAAGGCTGGCGTCCCCCAGGTTTAGAATAACGCCTTGATATTCCAGGGTGTTCACCTGATTTTGGAACGAGTATGTCCGCCGGAGGAGCGCCTGGATTTTTGCGACTACAACATTGAGATCAAAGGGCTTTGCAATAAAATCATCCCCGCCCATGTTGACCGCCATGACGATGTTCATGTTGTCCCCCGCGGAGGAGATGAAAATAATCGGCACCTCAGAGCGCTTGCGAATTTCGGCACACCAGTGGTAACCGTTAAAAAAGGGGAGGGTGACGTCCATCAGGACCAGGTGCGGCGCGTATTCGGCTACCTGGACGGCTACTGTCTGAAAATCAGTGACATATTCAGCGTCGAACCCCCAGCCGGATAACCCTTTTTTCAAAAGTTCCGCTATGGTGTAGTCGTCTTCTACAATTAAAATTTTATACATACCGTTCTCCGTTTTGTAAAAGCGTTTTTCTGTCCTTAGTATAAGACGTTTTGGCCGTAAAATCAACAGCGATGGAATTGAGGAAAAAACAGCCGCGCAAATAACGTTTTTGAAAAACGGACCGCTTGCCCGTGCGCCGCGGTCCGGCGGGAACGGTCATGGATTTCTCAAGCTTCCTATGGGAAACGGGTACGGACGGGCGGCAAAGCTTTGCTACTCAACGGCGGCTTAAAAACAAAAAACGCCGCCGCGGTTGCGGCGACGCTTTTATACGGGTCTACGTCTTAGATTAGATGATGCCAAGGGCAGTCAGCGCGGAAAGGACATACTTAACAAGGAACAGCGCGACAATGACATACATCAGAGGATGAATTTCTTTTGCTTTGCGGGAAGCCAGTTTGACAACCACATAAGAGATGAAACCAAACGCGAGACCGTCGGTGATGGAATAGAACAACGGCATGCAGATAACTGTCAGGAAGGACGGAATCGCAATTGACATGTCGTGCCAATCAACCTCTTTGAGAGCGCTTGCCATCATAATACCAACAACGATCAGGATCGGAGCGGTAGCGGCCGACGGAACAAAGCCGAGAACCGGGGAAAGGAAGAGGGCAAGGAGGAAACAGAAACCGGTGACGGTAGAAGTCAGGCCGGTTTTACCGCCGGCAGAAATACCTGCGGTGGACTCTACATAGGTGGTTACGGTAGAAGTACCAATGATTGCGCCTGCGGAAGTCGCAATTGCGTCAGCCAGCATAGCACGTTCAACCTTCGGCAGGTTGCCGTTTTCGTCAAGATAGCCCGCTTTGTTGGCGGCGCCAATCAGGGTGCCGATGGTGTCGAACATGTCGACAAGCACCAGGGTGATCATAACGGCGATCAGGGAAGCAATCGGGGCGGAGAACAGCTCGCTAAAGCCGTTAAAGGCCGCGCCGAAAACAGAAAAATCAAGGGTGGGAACCCAGTTCTGCGGCATGGAAACACCCATGGGGATGTTAAAGCAGAACTGAAGAATACAGCCTACGACAGAGGTGCCGATAATGGAAACAAAAAGCGCGCCCGGGCATTTGACAATAACCAGAACAATGGTCAGAATTAAGCCAAAAAGAGCGAGCAGGGTGGTAGGGACTGCAAGGGAGCCCATGCCAATAATGGTCCCGGTTTCACTGGAAAGAAGTCCAGCATTGTTAAAACCAATCAATGCAATGAAGAAACCAATACCAGCTGAAATTGCCTTTTTCAAACTGAGCGGAATGGCATTTACAATTGCCTTGCGAGCTCCTGTAACAGTGAGGAGGATAAAGAAGATACCAGCGATAAATACTGCGGAAAGAGCAGCGGAATAAGAAAGACCCATTCCCAGGCAGAGGGTGTAGGCAAATACAGCATTTAACCCCATCCCTGGCGCCTGTGCCAGCGGATAGTTTGTCAGCCAGCCGATCAGCCAGGTGCCAAGCGCGGCTGCAAGACAGGTTGCAGTCATGACGGCGATATCCGGCATGCCTACCGGCGACTCCGCACCGAGAAAGGTTGGGTTGACGAAGATAATGTACGCCATGGTGAAGAAAGTCGTCAAACCAGCGATGATCTCGGTCTTAATGGAAGTGCCATTTGCCTGAAGCTTGAACAGTTTTTCCATTTAAGAATTCTCCTTTTAAAAGTTTATATTCCTAAGAGGCATAGTACAAAAACCTCTTTGGTACAAATACAGGCGGCCGGTTTGTGCCCGGCCGCCTGAAAACAACAAAACCCCTCTTTCCATCACATAAAAGCAGGGTTTTTTGTTTGGCGATTCGAACACTCATAGAAAAACGGTTACGGCCATTTGGTAGAAACGCCCGCTCCAGATCAGCGGGCTTATATGAGCGAGAACGCGATGCTATAAAATAATTACTTTATAAGTATGCCATGCGTTTTTATTAAAGTCAAGATTTGTTTACAAAAAATCTTTATTTTTTCGGCAAAAAATCCGGAAATCAATCGAAGTTTCCTATTATATGTCGCTTTCTGTTTTTTCGGGTGGAAAAAGAGGCGCTCAGGCACCGATCCGGCACGCAAAATTAATTGCGCAGCAGACTTTTATCCGGCGTATTCATGGTGCGTATTTTTAAAGCCATGGAAATCCGGCTGAATCCTTGACAAAGAAATTCCATTCTTCTATAGTGGTAATAGAGTGCTTCACACAGCGGCTTTCTTTAAAATAAAAATGGGGGGGATTTTTTTGATTTATTATGTATCATCTGCGGCAGAAAGAGATGGGGACGGCAGCAAAAACAGCCCCTTTAAACGGATTGGGAGCGCAGCGGAAATTGCCCGTGCGGGTGACGAGGTTCTCGTCCTGCCGGGTGTCTACCGGGAATATGTGAATCCCAGATATGCCGGCGTGGAGGGCGCGCCTGTAGTTTACCGCTCCGTAGAGCCGCTCAAAGCGGTTATCACCGGCGCGGAGGAAGTCAAGTGCTGGGAAAACTACAAGGGAAATGTTTGGCTTGCACGGATTCCCAACGGGATCTTTGGCGGATATAACCCCTACACAACAGAAGTTTTCGGCGATTGGTACTACGCGGAGGTTCCGCTCCATACCGGCGAGGTTTACTTAAACGGCCGCTCTATGTACGAGTGCCACACGCTGGAAGGCGTTCTGAACCCAGAGCCTGATCGGGCTTCATGGGAACCGGAATTTTCTGTTTACAAGTGGTATACCTGCCAGGACAGCGGGGACACACTAATTTACGCCAACTTCCAGGGTGCTGACCCCAACGCGGAAAATGTGGAGATCAACGTTCGCAGAAACTGCTTTTACCCGGATAAAACCGGCGTCAACTATATCACCCTGTCCGGCTTCACCGTAAAGCAGGCTGCCACCAACTGGGCGCCCCCTACGGCCTATCAGGAGGGGATGATCGGGCCTCATTGGAGCAAGGGATGGGTCATTGAGGACTGTGATGTTTCGGATTCCAAATGCTGCGGAATTTCGCTGGGCAAGTACTTACAGCCTGAAAATGAGAATAAATGGTCTCTGAAACGGCTGAAGCACGGCACCCAGACTGAGCGGGACGCGATCTGCCAGGCCCAGCTCGAGGGTTGGACCAAAGAGAAGATCGGCTCCCATGTGATACGCCGGTGCAACATTCACCATTGTGAACAGACTGGGATCGTCGGCCATCTGGGAGGCGTATTCTCCCTGATTGAGGATAACCACATCCATCACATCAACAATAAACAGCAGCTTTCAGGCGCTGAAATCGGCGGGATCAAAATGCACGCGGCTATCGATGTGGTTTTCCGCCGCAACCATATCCACCACTGCACCAGGGGGATCTGGCTCGACTGGCAGGCACAGGGTACCCGTGTAACCCAGAACCTGTTCCATGACAACATGCCTCCTGTGGGGACTGAGCTCAAGGGCGGCCTGACGCTGGGAGAGGATATCTTCGTTGAAGTAAGCCACGGCCCGACCCTGATCGACAACAACGTTTTTCTGTCTGCCTATTGCGGCAAACTTGCCACCCAAGGTGTGGCGTATGTGCACAACATTATCTGCGGGCCTTTTACCAGCGTCGGCACCGGGACGGACAATGCCGGGACAACGCAGCCCCGATATACGCCGTACCATGTTCCGCACCGGACTGAGGTAGCAGGTTTCATGACTTTCCTCCACGGGGACGACCGCTTTTATAACAACGTCTTCATTCAGAACCGGATTCCGCAGGAGTTCATTGACTTCAGTGCGAACAGCCCGTGGGGCGGCGTCAATCACGTTGTTGGAACAAAGCCCTTTGACGGATATCCGACCGGTGAGGAATATTTTGCGCAGTTTTTTGCCGAGGGGGATACCGGGCTGAAAGAAGACCGGAGCAAATACTACACCAAGCTGCCTGTTTATACAGGGGGAAATGTCTACTTCAACGGCGCACAGCCCTGCGATAAAGAGGTCAATTATAAAGAGGATACGGAACACGAAATCTACATCAAACTGGTGGAGCGAAACGGGGAAGCTTTATTGGATACAAACCTTTACGAATTCCTGCCGGAGTTTGAAACCGGTATGGTCTCCACCGAACTGCTCGGCGAAGCGTTTGAGCCGGAGGAGCGGTTTGAAAATCCGGATGGCAGCGAAATTGTCTTCGACCGGGACTACTTTGGCGATCCCAGAGGGATTAACCCGCTGGCAGGCCCCTTTGCCAAAAAGGACAGTGTCAAAAAATCCCTGGTGTAAGCAGAAACATTTCATTAGATGTGCTTGTAAAATAAAAAATACGGATGGCGGAATTCTGCCATCCGTATTTTTTAATCCTCTTTTGGAAATCAGGTCTGCTCGTAAAAAGTCATGTAGTCAATAATACGGGTTAAATCATCCCGCGCCAAGCTGAGATGGTAGAACCCATCAGCGTCCTCCATTTCCAAAACAGATGAAAGAACGGCGTCTTCGGTAACGACGGTTACACCGTCAGCATCGGCGTCAACAACGCGGAGGCGGTGCCCTTTGTAGACCGCAACCGATTCGACTAGGTAGAGCGAATCCAGTTCATCCGGAAAGGCGTTTTTATAGTAGGTGCGTAAACGCCTCCCGGCAGGCACAAAGCCCTCCGGGCACTCCGGCCCTCTGGCGGTCAGCCGGTATTTACTGCTGCTGATTTTTGTTGCTTCATACCGGGTCCCCCGGTAAACGGCGTATAAAAGTTCTTTCATCTGTGGACGCTTTCTGTTCTTTATTTTGAAACTGTAATTTTCAGGCAGGAGAGGTTTTTTGCCTTTTCCGTCGGAAGGTCGACTAGAAGGCCGGCGGCTGTCTGGCGGAAAGGAAGTTCTCTGCCTCCGAGCAGTTCCACCTTTGTTACAGGCTCCTGTCCAAGCGGCAGGGAGCGAATGATTGCCAGCTCACCGGGCCAGCGCATCAGGAAGGCATAAACACAATTCCATTTGCAGGTGAAACGGATATCGCCCGGCTGCCACTGAATTTCGCTTTCATCAACATGGGCGGGTTCCCACTTGGTAGTTTCCGGCTCGTCGTCCGCGTCTGCAGTGTAGTTTGGGCCTTCCCCGCAGACTTTCCAAGCGCGGGTGGCGAAAATCCCTTCGCCGTTGACTGCAATCCATTCGGCCATTTTTTCAAGAATCCATTCGCACTCCTCGTCAAGGGTACCGTCCGGCCGCTGCGGGATGTTGAGCATGACGTTCCCGTTTTTGCTGACGTTGTCAATGATCGTTTCAATCAGGTATTCCCAGGTTTTATAAATGTCACGCACATTGTAGAACCAGTCGCCGATACTGGTGTCCGTCTGCCAGTGGTACGGGGTGATTTTGTTTTCCCTGTTCCGCTCAATGTCGAGGATGCCGAGTGGGAAAACAGTTTTTGTCTTGTCTTTCTGGAAGAAAACAGCCTCGTTTTCCCCGTGGCGGGCCGCGCTGGAGTTATAAAGATGGGCGACGAGGTCAAACCCGTAATGCCCGCAGGGGACTGGGCCGTCGGTATAGTAGAAATCGGGGGCGTATTTGTCAATCGCGTCTTTCATCCGCAGGAACCAGTGCTTATAAAAATCCTCGTTCTGAAGGAACCAGGTACCCTGAAAAACAGTGTCGGTAATGGTCTGGTCATAATAGAGTTCGGTATAGGCCGGGTCCGAGCCATCATAGGGAACGCCCTTGTACCTGCCTTCAGTGTCACAGCCTTTGTTCGGATAGTAAAAGCCTGGACTTCCCGCAAGATGTTCTGAAATGCCGAAACGCACCCCCTTTTTTTCAGCGGCCTTCTTCCAGTCGCCGACGATGTCCCGGTGCGGCCCCATTTTGACTGAGTTGAAGTTAGGCTGGTATTTGGAATCGAAGTTGTCAAAATTATCGTGATGAACCGCTTGGGACATAAAATACCGGGCGCCTGCGCGGTAAAACAGGTCGATCAACCCGTCTGGGTCGAATTTTTCGGCCTTCCAGAGAGGAATTAAATCCTTGTAACCGAATTTGGACGGGTGTCCGTACTTCCGGCAGTGATAATAATAGTCGGGATCGCCTTCCAGATACATCCGGCGGGCGTACCAGTCCCCGTACATCGGGACCGACTGCGGGCCCCAATGGGACCAGAAACCAATTTTTGCGTCTTTGAACCATTCCGGGCATTTAAACTGACTGGTCAGAGAAGCAAGATTCCCTTCAAATTTTCCAGGCGTTATTGAAAAGTCGCCGTTGGTATTAATTTTCATTAAAACCCCTTCTTTTTCAGTTGTTCTGCTTATTAATATAAGTTGATGATAGCAAAGGGACCCTTAAAAGTAAATGCGCCGATGCGACATCTTTTTAGATGTTTTGGTAGATGCGGGTATATAGGGATGAAGCGGCTTCAAAAGCCTTGGAAAAAGAGCCGCTCCCAGGCTTTGCCAAACTGTCGTAAATTTGTTCGTTCAAAGTTTACCATAATTCCTTTGACTTTACAATTTGACTGATCTGTTTTGCTTGTTTCCGAAGTGGAAAAGAGTTATACTAAACTTTAATTTAAAAAGCAGCTTGGTTTTAAAAAGGAAAGTTGTTTATCCTACAGAAATGATGCTTTTTGTGTGGGAATACTGACTGCCATAATAAAAGGAGACAGAAAAATGAAATACCGAAATCCAATTATTCCGGGTTTCTTCCCAGATCCATCCGTCTGTCGGGTAGGTGAAGACTATTATATGGTTCACAGTACCTTTGAATACCTTCCCGCCATTCCGGTTTCCCACAGCCGTGACCTGGTCCATTGGGAAATTATCGGCCACTGTATCACCCGCCCGGAACAGATGGCCTTTCCGGGAGTTCCCGCTTCTGAAGGGCTGTATGCGCCCACCATCCGTTACCACGATGGAACCTTTTACGTTGTCTGCACCAACGTGAGCATTGGCGGAAATTTCTATATGACGGCAAAGAACCCCACAGGCCCATGGTCTGAGCCGATCCTGGTAGACCAGAGTGGAATTGACCCTTCCCTGATGTTTGACGATGACGGCACCGTGTATTTCACCAGCAACGGCTGGGTGAAAGAGGACGACCACACCACTGCGTTTATTCAGCAATCAGTGATTGATATTAAAACCGGAAAGCTTTTGGCCGGACCTCGTCGGATTTCTTATGGCAGCGGTGGCCGGGCCCTGGAGGGGCCGCACCTTTATCATCTAGGTGAATGGTATTACCTCTTTGCAGCAGAGGGAGGGACGGACGTCCGCCATATGGTTACCGTGTTTCGCAGCAAAAGCCCCTGGGGGCCGTTTGAGGGCTGCCCGGATAATCCAATTTTGACGGCGCGAGATGAGGATCAGCCGAAAATTCAAGCGACCGGACACGCCGACCTGATTCAGGATGTATACGGGCAGGACTGGCTCGTTTTCCTCTGCTACCGGATGGCAAGCGGCAAGTATCACCATCAGGGACGGGAAACCTCGATGGTCCCGCTCGAGTGGGATGAAAACGGCTGGCCTTACGTCCCCACCGGGAAAGCGGCTAAAGTCATTGTCGACTGTCCCGGCCGGAAAGGACCGGATGCTATTGAAGAGGGCTGGTTTGAAGAAACCGATGATTTCTGCTCAATGCAGAAATTGGGTCCGAAGTGGAATTTTATCCGTGAATTTTTTGATGGATACGGTTTTGAAAAATCTACCGGGCTGACCCTTTGGGGGAACGAAAACAGCCTTTCCGAGCAGGCATGCCCGGCCTGGATTGGAAAACGGCAGCAGCATTTCAACATGGAGTGCCGTACCCTTCTAACATTTAACCCCAAAGCGGAAAATGAAGAGGCGGGCCTTTCGGTCGTCTGCTCCAATAAAGCGTGGTATGGAGTGACGGTAGCCGTACGGGATGGGAAACGGGTGCTTCTTGTAAAACGCCGGGTAGAGGATATGTATATGGAGAGTGCGGCAGAATTGCCGGAAGAACTTTCCTCCGCTCCGGTCGAGCTTTATATATCATCTGACCGGGAAGAATACAGGTTTGGATACTATTATAAAAATGAAAAAGTTGAAATCGGCAAAGGGCTTGCAAAACTGCTTTCCACCGAGGTGAACTGGGGCTTTACCGGGGTTTTCGTTGGAATGTACGCCACCGGCAACGGAAAAAAGGCGGAAACACCCGCAAATTACCGCTGGTTTACCTACCGGGGCGAGTTTGGAAACTGAATGGAACATTCAAACTGAAAGTGAAAAATGGCGGCGGGTTTTAGAAAAATAAAAACAAAAAATAGATGTAAAAAAGGAAAAGTGTCATACATATTCCCATTCCTTCTCCACACACTATCGGCATAGGATAATGTTAGCAATGGAGGAATTCTTTCTATGAAAGCAACGGGAATTGTAAGGAGAATCGACGACCTCGGTCGTGTTGTAATACCAAAAGAAATCCGCAGGACCATGCGGATCCGCGAAGGCGATCCAATGGAAATTTATACCGACGCGGACGGCGCAGTGATCTTTAAAAAATATTCGCCGATCGGCGAACTGTCAAATTTCGCTGCCCAATACGCGGAGGTGCTCTATAAAACAGGAGGGCTACCAACCTTGGTCTGCGACCGGGATAACGTCATTGCCGTTTCGGGCGTGCCGAAAAAGGAACTGCTTGAGCGGCGGGTCGCCCCGGAACTGGAAGAGCTGATGGCAAACCGCCGCACCCTTCCCGGAAACGGGAAAACCACGGCGATCAAGCCGGTGGAAGGTGTGGAGCGCTTCGCTTATGTCTGCTCTCCCATCCTTTCTCAGGGGGACGTCAACGGGGCAGTGATGTTCATCTCAGGCGAGAAGGACTACACCCCAACTGAGATTCAGGTTAAGCTGATTCAGGCGGCTGCCGCCCTGCTTGGCAAACAGATTGAGGAATAACGGAAAAAATGCGGTAAAATACTGCAAAACCCTTGCAATCCGGCAGGCGGTGTGATATACTGTATCACGTAAACTAAACAATAAAACGATGAAAGGCTGGGATTTTCCCGGTCTTTCCTTTATGTTGGAAGAAATGTGAAGGGAAGGATGAAAAGCGGATGGCGAAAAAAGGTTCCACCGTTTCAGTGGTTTACGGCCTTGTCAAACCGGTAGCTGACGAACTGGGGTTTACCCTTTGGGATGTGAGGTTTGAAAAGGAAGGCGGCAGTTGGTTCCTTCGGATTATTCTGGATAAACCGGGCGGGGTCGATATGGACGACTGTGCTGAGATGAGCCGCAGGGTCGACCCGATTCTGGATGAAGCAGACCCGATTGAACAAAGTTATTACCTTGAGGTCGCTTCAGCCGGCCTTGGAAGGGAACTGCGCACCCCGGAACATTTTGAAGCCTGCAAGGGGCAGAAGGTCGAATTGCGGCTGATCCGCCCGCAGGAGGGCATCCGTGATTTTAAAGGGATCCTCGGCGGGTACCGTGACGGAGCTGTAGAGCTTCTCACAGAAGGGGAAAGCCGTTCGTTTTCAGTAAAGGAACTGAGTTTTATCCGGCTGGATGATATTGATTTTGACGGCGATATGGAAAGCTTGTAAATTGAGATGGGAGAGATCGGAAAATGAATAACGAATTTTTTGACGCGCTGGAGCTGCTGGAAAAGGAGAAGGGGATCCCGATGGATTATCTCCTTGAGCGGATTAAAACGGCAATCGGTATGGCTGTTAAAAGAGATTACGGCGGAATTGAAAACGTGCTGGTCGACATCAGCGACGAAACCCGTAAATTCAAAGTGAGCATTGTAAAAAACGTTGTGGAGGAAGTTGAAGACCCGGTCAACGAAATCACCTTGGAAGACGCTCTTAAACACGACAAGCGCGCCAAGGTGGGCGACACTGTGGAAATTAAGCTTGAAACCAAGCAGTTTGGGCGGATTGCGGCCCAGACCGCGAAGCATGTCATCCGCCAGGGGATCCGCGAGGCGGAGCGCGAGCAGATGATTGAGCAATTCCGTTCTAAGCTCCATGAAGTGGTGACGGGAAAGGTGCAGCGGGTTGAGCCGCAGACTGGAAACGTCACCCTTGAAATTGACCACAATGAAGTGATGCTGTTCCGCAACGAGCAGCTTGAAACCGATCAATTTGTGGAAGGCGATTTTGTTAAGGTATACGTCAGCGACATTGTTGCCAGCGACCGCCGCTGCAACCTGAAAATTTCCAGAACCCACCGCGATCTGGTCAAACGGCTTTTTGAGACCGAGGTGCCTGAAATTTTTGACGGTACGGTAGTTGTTAAATCCATTTCCCGCGAAGCAGGTTCCCGTTCCAAGCTCGCGGTTTACAGCGCCGATGAAAACGTTGATGCAGTCGGCGCCTGTATTGGCCCAAAAGGGACCCGCGTTGCCCGGATTGTAGACGAATTGGGCGGCGAAAAAATTGATGTTGTACGCTATAGCGACGATCCGAAAGAATTTATTTCACAGGCACTTTCTCCGGCGACGGTCGTCGGCGTGGAAATCCTGGATGAAGAGGCAAGGACCTGCCGCGTGACTGTGCCGGATCACCAGCTTTCTCTGGCGATCGGCAACAAGGGGCAGAATGCGAAGCTCGCAGCCCGGCTGACCGGCTATAAAATTGATATCCGCCCGGAGAGCGGGTTTTACGGCGAAGAGGAATAATAAAGAAACGTTTTGAAACGGCAGGGGGTAATCGCATGCAGGCAAAAAAGGTTCCCATGAGAATGTGTACCGGTTGTGGGGAAATGAAGCCGAAAAAGGAGCTGATCCGGGTTGTTAAAACGCCGGAAGGGGAGTTCCTTCTGGATTTCACCGGTAAAAAATCCGGCCGCGGCGCTTACCTTTGCAGGAATATGGAATGCCTGAAAAGCTGCAGGAAATCGAAACGGCTGGAAAAAAGCTTCAGCTGCCGGATTCCGGATGAGGTTTATGAGAAGCTGGAAAGCGAGCTGGGCGGAGGATGAGCACGAATAAAGCGCTTTCCGCGTTGGCGCTGGCTAAGCGGGCAGGGAAACTGGTCATGGGGTTTGACGCGGTGATGAAATCCGCTCAAAAGGGCGAGACGGTTCTGGTGGTTCTCGCATCCGGCCTTTCCCCCAAAACGGCTAAGGAGGCCTGGTTTCGCTGTGAGCGTTTGAATGCCGTAGTTTTAACAGCGGATATTTCGCTTGACGAAACCGAATACGTGCTTGGAAAACGCGCCGGTATTTTTGGCATTACTGATAAAGGGTTCCGGAAGCTGGTTGAAACGGCGGCCGGCGGACCCACCCACACGGATTAATGGTTTATGGGAGGATCATCTATGGTAATAAAGTACAGACTGCACGAGGTGGCAAAGGATTTAAATTTGCAGAACAAGGATGTAATTGATCTGTTGGCAAAATATTCCGATACACCGAAAAAACATATGACCGCACTGACGGACGAGGAACTGAATATCGTCTTTGACTACTTTACCCAGAAAAACCAGGTGGAGAGTTTTGACGATTATTTTAAGGATACAACTAAAACTGTTGCGGCACAGGAACCTGAAATCAAAGAACCGGAGCCGGCAATCAAAGAAGAGCCCGCTGCCGCAGCGCCCAGGCCGGAGCCGGCAAAACCTGCCCCGAAACGGTCAAAAGGTGCTCCGAAGCCGCAGCGCCAGGTACAGCAGCGTCCTGCTCCCCAGCACCAGGCGCCTCAGCCCCATAAACCGGCGAAAGACTCAAAACCGCAGCAGGCCCAGCAGCCTGCGCAGCCGAAACAGCCGGAAGAAAAATTCAATTTCCCGGTTCGTACTCCCAAGACGGATAAACCTAAAGTGGAACAGCCTAGAAAAGAAATTACTGTCCGCCATGTGGATACCCGTGCGGCTCAGGTGGAGCTTGATAAATATAACGAGCGGTACGAGCAGATTGCCCCTGCCACCCGGATGAATAATGACAATGTCCGCCGGAAGCAGAAAATTAATCAGAAATCCCAGCAGCGCGGTCGTCCGCAGTCACAGAAACGGGAAACAGAGGCGCAGAAGCTCCAGCGCCTTGCACTGGAGCGTGCCCGTAAGCAGCAGCTTAAGGTTATGATTCCGGACGAAATTGCTGTTGGCGAACTTGCCGCCAGGCTGAAAGTCACAGCGGGCGTTGTTATTAAAAACCTGATGCAGCTTGGTGTAATGGCGACGCTTAACGAAGTAATTGATTTTGACACTGCTTCGCTCGTGGCGGAGGAATTGGGCGCGAAGGTTGAACATGAGGTTATTGTGACCATAGAAGAACGGTTGATTGACGACAGTGAGGACGATACCGAAAACCTTGAGCCGAGGAGCCCGATTGTAGTTGTCATGGGGCATGTCGATCACGGAAAGACCTCTTTGCTTGATAAGATCCGCCACGCAAATGTCACCGCAACTGAGGCGGGCGGTATTACCCAGCATATAGGCGCTTACCAGGTCAAAGTGAACGACCAGATCGTTACCTTTTTAGACACCCCGGGGCATGAGGCGTTTACTTCTATGCGTGCCCGCGGCGCGTCGGTTACAGACGTTGCTATCCTTGTAGTCGCAGCGGACGACGGTATTATGCCGCAGACGGTAGAGGCGATCAACCATGCCAAAGCTGCCGGCGTTGCGATTATCGTCGCTATCAATAAAATTGATAAGGAAAGCGCAAACCCAGATCGCGTCCTTCAGGAGCTCACCGAGTATGAGCTTGTCCCCGAACAGTGGGGCGGCGATACCGTCTGCTGCCCGGTTTCTGCGCTGACTGGCGAGGGGATTGACAACCTGCTTGAAATGGTCTGCCTGGTTTCCGACATGCGGGAACTCAAGGCAAACCCCAACCGCCCGGCGAAAGGTACCGTTATCGAGGCACGGCTTGACAAAGGACGCGGCCCTGTGGCCACCCTTTTAGTTCAGAATGGTACGCTTCATACGGGGGATATTATTATTGCCGGCACTACGGTCGGCCGTGTCCGCGTTATGACAAATGACCGCGGGCAGGAGGTAAAGGAAGCGGGTCCGTCCACGCCGGTGGAAATTACCGGGCTTGATGAAGTGCCGTCCGCAGGCGACGTTGTCAATGCCGTTGCGGATGAGCGCCTTGCGAGAACCCTTGTGGAGCAGCGTAAACATGATATCAAGGAAAAGGAATTCCAGAGCTACCAGAAAGTCACGCTGGATAACCTGTTCAGTCAAATTGAGCAGGGAGAAATGAAAGAGCTGGCAATTGTCGTTAAGGCGGACGTCCAGGGTTCTGCGGAAGCGGTAAAGCAGTCGCTTGAAAAGCTTTCAAACGATGAGGTCCGCGTCCGGGTTATCCACGCCGGTGTCGGCGCTGTTTCTAAATCCGACGTCATGCTTGCAAACGCTTCTAATGCCATCATTATCGGTTTTAACGTCCGCCCTGACCCGGTAGCCCGGAACAGCGCGGAGGAAGAGAATGTGGAAATCCGCAGTTACCGGATTATCTATGACGCGATTGACGACGTTACCCAGGCGATGAAGGGTATGCTGGCCCCCAAATACCGTGATGTGGACCAGGGCCGTGTTGAAGTCCGTCAGGTTTATAGAATTTCCAGCGTCGGCACTGTTGCAGGCTGTTATGTCACCGAGGGCAAGGTCAGCCGTTCCGCGATGATCCGCGTCGTTCGCGACGGTATCGTCATCGCGGAAGATAAAATCGACTCCCTCAAGCGTTTTAAGGACGATGTAAAAGAGGTTGCTCAGGGTTACGAATGCGGCATTGGGCTGGATAAGTTTAACGATGTTAAGGAAGGCGATATTTTCGAAGCGTATATCGTAGAGGAATACCGCGATTAATCAGGGTCAGCCTGCAGGTTGAGGCGGCTGGCAGAAAAGAAAGGTGGTCGCTATGGCAGGTTACCGAATCGGGCGGTTGTCCGAGGATATGAAACGGGAACTCAGCGCTGTGATGCGGGAGCTCAAGGATCCCCGCATCCACGGGATGCTCAGCATTGTAAAGCTTGAGCTCTCAAACGATCTTTCCCACTGTAAGGTGTATATCAGCGCCATGGAGGGAATGGAAACGGCAAAAGAAGCGGTTGAGGGGCTTAAATCCGCTTCCGGTTTTATCAAGAAAGAGATTTGCGCCCGCATTAAAATGCGGCGTTGCCCGGATCTCCACTTTGTTGCGGATGATTCGATTGAGCACAGCGCACAGCTTAGTAAAATGATCGACGAGCTGAACCGGTAAATGGCTCGGCCACGAAGGAGAGTTTAACATGGAGATTTCCGCGGCCGCCGCTGCAAAGCGGATAGAGAGTGCCGGCCGGGTATTGATTCTTTCACATCACAACCCGGACGGGGACACCTTGGGTTCGGCATTTGGGCTGCAAAGGGCGCTTGACTGGCTTGGAAAAGATTCGGCAGTTCTGTGTTCCGACCCTTTTCCTGCAAAGTTTGCCTATTTCACAGAAATTCGGGAACTCAATTTTGAGCCGGATTTGATTGTAGCCGTGGATATAGCTGACGTCCAGCTGTTTGGGAAAAAGCTTCACCCCTATGTTGGGCGGGTTGATCTGTGTATCGACCATCATGTGTCCAACACCCGCTATGCAAAGGAGCTCTGCCTGAGTGTAGAAGCGGCGGCGACGGCTGAAATTATGGTGGAAATTATAAAAGAGATGGGGGTGCCCCTATCCTCCGAAATTGCCGCCCCGCTTTATACCGGTATTGCAACCGACACAGGGTGTTTCAAATTTTCCAACACAACAGGGAATACCCATAGGGTTGCTGCTGAATTGATTGACTGCGGTGCGGATTACAATACCATTAACCGCTTGATGTTCGACACCAAGACCCGCGCCCGGGTCCGGGTGGAGCAGGCCGCGCTCAGTTCAATGGAGTTTTTCCTTGAGGACCAGTGCGCCATGATTGTGATTCCTAGGAGGCTGGTGGAGGAAACCAGGGTGGATGAAAGCGACCTGGACGGCGTTTCCGCAATGCCCCGCCAAATTGAAGGGGTGACGGTGGGAGTGACCCTCCGGGAACGGAATGGTTTTTACAAAGTATCTGTCCGGACGGTGGAGCCGGTCAACGCCTTTGCAATCTGCGCAGAGCTTGGCGGCGGCGGTCATGCCAGGGCGGCGGGCTGTACCCTGGACGGGTCCCTGGATGAAGTGAAAAAACAAATTTTAGATGTGGTGAAACGGTACCTATGAATGGAATTCTCTGTGTGAATAAGCCGGAGGGATTTACTTCATTTGATGTGATTGCCAAGATGAGGGGGATTACCGGCGTACGGAAGATGGGACATGCCGGTACTCTTGACCCGATGGCGACAGGGGTTCTTCCCCTTTTGCTGGGAAGGGCTACCAAGGTTTGTGATATCTTGCCAGATGAAACCAAACGGTATACCGCAGGCTTTCGTTTCGGCCTGACGACCGATACGCAGGATATTACCGGCATGGTGCTTTCAGAATCCGGCAAAGTGGTAAGAAAGGAAACGCTGTGCGGTATCCTCTCGGATTTTGAAGGGGATATAAAACAGGTTCCGCCAATGTATTCCGCCGTTCAGGTCAATGGGCAGCGGCTGTATGACCTTGCCCGGCAGGGCCGTGAGGTGGAGCGGGAGCCGCGTTTGATCCATGTCTTTGGGCTTGAGCTTTTGAATTATGATGAGGAGAGCAGGAGCGGCCTTTTAGACGTTCGCTGTTCTAAGGGAACTTATATCCGCACGTTGATCCATGATCTTGGGCAGAGGCTCGGAACGGGGGGAATCCTCACCTCGCTGGTCCGTACTGAATCGTCCGGTTTTACGCTGGAACAGTGTATCACACTGGAGGAGGCACAGTGGCTCGCTTCGGCGGGGACGATCGGCGAGCGGCTGATTCCCGTTGAAACCGTTTTTCAAAACTGCCCTGTGATACGGTTGAGCGCTGTTCAGAAAAGGATGTTTTTAAACGGCGTCCGTTTGGATTTAAACAGGATGAAACACCATGCCGAACCGGGGCTGCATTCGGTTTATGGGCCGGAGGGGGATTTCCTTGGCGTAGCCCGTCCGGATTTTGAGAAGATGGAACTTAGGGTTGTTTCCTTTTTTTGAACTTGGAATAGGAGGGGAAAGCGTTGTTTGTATCTGATAAACTCACCGGGATAAAAGCCGAAACAGCGGTTGCCCTTGGGTTCTTTGATGGTGTACATAGAGGCCACCGCGCTGTCATCGGCAGGGCGGTGGAAGAAAAGAAAAACGGACTGCTCCCCACCGTCCTCACTTTTACGACCGAACGCATCCAGCCTGCCCGCAAGCGCGGGATGAAAAAAATCCTGACGGAGCGGCTGTTTCTCGAAACCATGCAGGAAATTGGCGTTGAAATTGTGGAAACGCCTCCATTTGAAGAAATTATGAACCTGACCCCGCGCGAATTTGTAGAAAAAGTGCTTTGTGGCTATTTGAAGGCAAAGGCAGTTGTCTGCGGCCGCGATTTCCGGTTTGGGAAAGGTGCTTCAGGCGACCTGTCCCTGCTGCGGGAACTTTGCGGGGAGTACGGTATCCGGCTGGAAGCGGTGGATCCTCTTTTGGACGGCGGAAAACCGATTAGCTCAACCAGAATCCGCCAGTGCCTGGCTGACGGTGCCATTGAAACCGCCAACTGGCTTTTGGGGTATCGTTACTCCTTTGATTTTGAAGTTGCCCATGGAAATGAGCTCGGCAGGACGATTGGGATTCCCACAATTAACCAGATTTTTCCGGAACAGTACCTGGTGCCCCGCTTTGGTGTTTATGCTTCTTATACCGATCTGGACGGCGGACGCTACAAGTCGATCACCAATGTAGGGGTAAAGCCGACGATTAAGGGAAATCGGCTCCCGCTGGCTGAAACCCATATCATGGGGGTGGATGACCATCTGTATGGCCAGAACATCAAGGTAAGCTTGGCTAAATTTATCCGGCCTGAGAAAAAATTTGCCAGTTTTGAAGAGCTGACCGCGGAAATCCGGGCAAACATTGACCTGATCAGAAACGGCTTGATCGATTGACAGGACAGACGGTTGGATGGTATAATAGTTTTCGTCGCAAAAGCTGCCGTCGGCAGCGTTATGCGGGTATGGCGGAATTGGCAGACGCGCCAGACTTAGGATCTGGTGTCCCCGACGTGCAGGTTCAAGTCCTGTTACCCGCACCACCTTAAGACGTCACTTTTGATACAAAGCGACGTGAGAAAAACCTCCGATTCTTCGGGGGTTTTTCTTTATCCATGCACCAATTTTAACCTTCAGGGCAGTATTTCAGCTCTTGAAATTCATAAAATTCTGATCGATTAAGCACTTTTAAAATCATCGTTTGCACCATTTTTTATCACTTCAAGTGAAAAACTGGTGCATTAAAGCATAAGCAGCACGGCTTTTTTCTGAATGTGGGAATAATAAGCATAAGCTACACGGCTTTCAGTCAATGCACCAATTTTTTGATTTTCGGCAGAAAAAAGAGCGGTCATTGCTGGCCGCCCAATCTGTTATCCGCGTAAGCCTTAAGGCTGGATAGCGACTTCGATTTTTGAATTATCCTTAAATTCGAAAGTCAACGTATCCGGCTTCACAACTACGCATTCT